>CAZZXZ010000048.1:0-22618 GCA_964658135.1 uncultured Acetobacteraceae bacterium
CGGCACCTGCCGCGCAAACCACATCCCCCGCCCAAGTCGCGCCCGTCGCGCCCGCGCCCGCCGCGCAGGTTACGCCGCTGACGCCGAGTGTGGCGGCCGCCGCGCTGGCCGTGACCGAACCGCAGCAGCCGTCGCGGTTTCAAGTCTTCGTTCCGGGCAAGGTTTCCGCCGACAGCGGCATGACCGCCGAGCAACGTCGCCACATCGACGCGTTGATCGAGCGCTACACGAAAAAGACCCAGGGTTCGAAACAGTTCACGCAAACCAATCGCCCCGTGCTGGCAGATCCCCGTGCGGGAGCCGGCTTTCGCAGCGAGTGGAAGGAAATGGTCTACCCGATCGTCAACACGACATCGGCGGGATCGAAGCTGTACGACGTCGACGGTAACGAATACATCGATCTCGTCAACGGTTTCGGACAAACGGCCTTCGGCCACGCGCCGCCGTTCGTGGTGGCGGCCGTCAAAGCTCAGCTCGATCGAGGATTTGCCATCGGCCCGCAGGCGGACATGGCCGGCAAGGTGGCCGCGTTGTTCTGCGAGGTGACCGGCAACGAGCGCATGACTTTTTGCAACACGGGATCCGAGGCCGTCATGGCTGCGATGCGCCTGGCGCGCACGGTCACCGGTCGCGAAAAGATCGTGGTCTTCAACGGCGACTACCACGGTCAATTCGACGAAGTGCTGGTCAAGGGCGTACAACGCGGCGGGGCGGCTCCGCGCTCCATGCCCGTGGCGCCCGGCATTCCCGGCTCGCAGGTCCAAAACATGATCGTGCTGGATTACGGCACGCCGCAGTCTCTGCAATGGATACGCGACAACGCCGACGAACTCGCGGCGGTCATCGTCGAACCGGTGCAGAGCCGTCATCCTCACTTGCGGCCGTTCGATTTCCTGCGCGACGTGCGCCAGATCACCGCGGCATCCGGTACGGCGTTCGTGATGGACGAAGTCGTCACCGGTTTTCGTGTGCATTCCGGCGGCATGCAGGCGATCACCGGCATTCGCGCCGACCTGGCAACCTACGGAAAAGTCGTGGGCGGCGGCATGCCGATCGGCGTGCTCGCCGGCAACCGTCGATTCATGGATGCGCTGGACGGCGGTCAGTGGCAGTTCGGCGACGACTCGGTCCCTGAAGTCGGCATGACATTTTTCGCCGGCACGTTCGTGCGTCACCCGCTGGTATTGGCGGCGATGTGGTCGGTGCTCAACTATCTCAAGGACGAAGGCCCCGCGTTACAGGAAACGCTGGCGAAAAAAACCGCCTCCCTGGTCGCGCGCCTCAACGGATTATTCTCGAGTCACGGCGTCGGCACGCAAATCGAAAGCTACTCGAGTTGGTTCTACTTTCATTTTCACAACGAACATCCGCTCGCCACCCTCCTCTATTACCATTTGCGCTATCGCGGCATTCATATTCAGGACGGCTTTCCCTGCTTCCTGACCACGACTCATTCGGATGCGGATTTCGAGAAGATTTACCGCGCCTTCGAGGAGAGTCTCGAGGCCATGCAGGCCGTGGGCATCCTCGGCAGCGGCCGGCCCGTGGCGGCCGTCGCGGCGCGCGCAATCGACGTATCGGCGGCCGCTTTGCCGGCCGCCGAACATGCGCCGGCCACCGAGCACGGACAGTCGTACGACAGCGCGCCGTTGACCGAGAGTCAGTTGGAGATATGGCTCGCCGCTCAATTGGGCGACGAGGCGTCCTGCGCCTTCAACGAATCCGTGACGCTGACCATGCGCGGCCGGCTGAACACCGACGCATTGCAGAGCGCGATGAACCGGATCGTCGCCAGGCACGATGCCCTGCGGGCCACGTTCAGCGTGACCGGCGAAGAGATGCGCATCGCGGCGCCGGCCGGATTCGTGTACCCGTTCACCGATATGTCGACGCAGACCGCCGCGCAAGCCGAGTCGGCATTCGCCGCGCTGCTCGATACCGATGCCCGCAGCCCATTCGATCTGGTCGGCGGACCGTGTATCCGCGGACATCTGGTCAAGCTCGCCGCGGATTCCCACGCGTTCGTGCTGACCGCGCATCACATCGTTTGCGATGGCTGGTCGATCAACGTGATCGTCGATGAAATCGCCGCGATCTACGCGGGCCTGTGCAGCGGCGAGGAAGCGACTTTGCCGGCGGCGTTGCAGTTCAGCGCCTATGCACGCGCGCAGAGCGGCCGCGATCCGGCCGAGCTGGCCGGCACGGAAAAGTTTTGGATCGACCAATTCGCGGTGCGTCCAGCCGCCCTCGAATTACCCACCGACCGACCGCGGCTAACCAGCAAATCTTTCAACGGTGCGAGCCTCTGCCGGCGTATCGATGCCGGTCTGTATCAGGCCGTCAAAAAGGCCGGCGCACGTCAGGGCAGCACCCTGTTCGTCACGCTCCTGGCGGCCTGCCAGGCGTTGATGGGACGGCTGTCCGATCAGAGCGAGGTCGTCGTCGGCGTGCCGACGGCCGGTCAATCGCTGCTGGAGGATCAAACGCTGGTCGGACATTGCGTCAACTTTTTACCTCTGCGCGGAGCCTGGCAGAAGGAAACCAAGGTATCCGAGTTTCTCGCGGCGACGTCGAAGCGAGTACTGGATGCGTACGAACATCAAAACTACACGTTCGGCACGCTGGTGCGGCGTTTGAACCTGCCGCGCGAACCCGGACGTTTGCCGTTGGCCGAAATACAGTTCAACTTGGAGCGCCTGGCCGACCGTATCGCATTGCCCGAATTGAGCGTGGAGGTCGCTCCCAACGCGAAGGCGTTCGTCAACTTCGACCTGTTCATCAACGTGATCGAGTCCGCCGACGGCTTGCGACTCGACTGCGACTACAACACCGATCTGTTCGACGCCTCGACGGTGGCGCATTGGCTCGATTGCTATGAAGCGCTGTTGCAATCCATCGTCGCCGATGCCGCTCAACGGGTGAGCCACGCATCGTGCATTCCGGCGCTCGAGCGCTCGGCGCTGCTCGAGCGGATCAATGACACGCAGGCGGCTTATCCGAACGATCGCAGTGTCCACGCGTTGATCGAAGCGCAGGCCAGGAAGACGCCCACCGCGATCGCGGCCCAATTCGACGGCATCACGTTGACCTACGAAGCCCTCGACCGGCGCGCCAATCAGCTGGCGAACGTTCTGCACGAACGCATCGTCGGACCGAAGACCGGCAAGCTGGTCGGAGTCGCCGTCGAGCGCTCGCTCGACATGTTGGTCGCGCTGCTCGCCGTGCTGAAGGCAGGCTGCGCCTATGTGCCGTTGGATCCCATGCATCCTGCGGCGCGCCTACGCTACATCTTGGACGAGGCTCAGGTTGCCGCATTGATTTCGGACGGGTCGGAGAATGCCGCCCTGGTCGCCGACGGCACGCCCGTGCTCGATATGCGGCGCGAAGTCGCCGCTCTCGCGGCCGCCTCGCCGGCGGCGCCCGCGGTGGAGGTCGCCGCGGATAGCTTGGCGTACGTCATCTACACTTCAGGTTCCACCGGCAAACCCAAGGGCGTCGAAATCCCGCACCGCGCGGTCGTCAACTTGCTGGTCTCCATGTCCCACAAACCCGGCTTGAACGCGGCCGACGTGTTCTATGCCGTCACCACGATCTCCTTCGACATCGCGGGTTTGGAGTTATTCCTGCCGCTGATCGTCGGCGCCAGGGTGGTGATCGCCGAGCGCGATGCTGTCATCGACGGCTTCCGGTTGCTGCACAATCTCGATACGGTCGGCGCGACCGCCATGCAGGCCACTCCCGCCGGTTGGCGGCTGGTGCTCGAGGCCGGCTTCAAGGCGCCGGTGGGTTTCAAGATGTTGTGCGGCGGCGAGGCGCTGCCGCGCGAACTCGCCAATCGGCTGCTGGAGGGGGCGGGCGAACTGTGGAACTTGTACGGGCCGACCGAAACGACGATCTGGTCGTCTTGCGTTCGGGTGCTCGCCGGCGACGGCACCATCAGCGTCGGCGGTCCCATCGCGAATACGCAGTTCTACATTCTCGACCGCAACGATGAGCCGGTGCCGAGTGGCGTGCCCGGTCAATTGCACATCGGCGGCGATGGCGTGGCGCGTGGTTATTACCAGCGCGCGGCGTTGACCGCCGAGAAATTCATCGCCAACCCCTTTACCGCGGGTCGCCTGTACCGCACCGGCGATTCGGCGCGATGGTTGGCCAACGGCGACCTACAAGTGCTGGGGCGCATCGACCACCAGGTGAAGTTGCGCGGCTTTCGCATCGAATTGGGGGAAATCGAGTCGGTTCTCACCAGCAAGGCACAGCTCAACGCCGCCGCGGTGATCTTGCGGCCGGATACGGCCGGCACCCCGCGAATCGTTGCGTATTATGTCGAAGGCCGTGGCGGGATGCAGACTGCCGAGGGCCTGCGAGCCCTTCTGGCGGAGGATATGCCCGAATACATGATACCTTCGTCATGGGTGAAGCTGGATTCTCTGCCGCTGTCGCCTAACGGCAAGCTCGACCGGGCGGCACTGCCCGAACCCGATGCGACACGGACGGTGAAGCAGGAATTCGTCGACCCCGTCACCCCCACAGAGGGAACGCTGACGAAGATATTTTGCGAGGTATTGAATATGGCACGTGTCGGCGCCACGTCCGACTTGTTGAAACTCGGAGCGGATTCCATACAATTGTTCCAGATCACCGCACGGGCGAACCGGGCAGGAATCAAGATCACGGCGCGACAGCTGCTGCAGTACCGCACCGCTGCGGCGCTTGGCGCGATTGCCGATATCGGCGCGGACGATGCCACGCTGACGTCGGCGGGTCCTGCGCTGCCGTCGCTCGGGCAATTCAAGCGCAGCCGTCGGACCGGTTGATCCCTGAGGCATCATGGCGCAGCCGGCAGACAAAATTTTTGATGCGGTGAATGATTCGCAGACTGCGGTGGCCGCCGCCTCGCACGGAGCCGCGCCGCTGGCGAACCCACTGGAAGTGAGCGATCGCACGGACTTTCCATGCTCGGTGGCGCAGGAACGTTTCTGGCTTCTGGATCGATTGGATCCGGGTAACTCGGCGTACAACGTGGCCGTGCGGTGGCGTCTGGACGGGCGCGTCGCCACCGACTTGCTGGAAAAGACGTGGCTCAAGATCATCGAGCGACACGAGGTTCTGCGCACGGTGTTTCTCGAAGTGAATGGCACGCCGATCCAGCGCTTGATGCCCAGCGCGCCGTTTCGTCTCAACGAAATCGACCTGAGCACGCTCACACCCGAACTGCAAAAGACCGAAAGCGACCGCATCGGCGTCATTGAAGCGCGGGGCCCCTTCGACCTGGCCTCGGGACCGCTCGTCCGCGCCACGCTGCTCCGTTTCGCGCCCACCGTGTCCATCATCCTGGTCACTACGCACCAAATCGTGTCGGACGGTTGGTCGATCGGCGTCATGGCGCGCGAGATGGGTGTGATCTACGACGCGCTGCGCCATGACCGCCCCGTTCCGCTCGATCCCCTGGCGATTCAGTATGTCGACTACTCCGAGTGGCAATTGGAGTGGCTGCGAGTTCGGGGCACTGCGGCGGAAACGGCGTATTGGAGCCGGCAATTGGCCGGCGTCAAACCTTTCAAGGTCATGCCGGATCATGCGCGCCCGGCCATGCCCACCACCAATGGGGCGATCGCATCGCGCGTGTTGCCCCGCGAACTGACGAACCGCGCCCAAGCGTTGAGCGCGGAACACGGCGCGACGTTGTTCGCGACCGCCTTCGCCGCGCTGTGCGCCACCTTGGCACGCTTTACCAACGAAACCGAGATCGTGGTCGGTACGCAGGTGTCGGGCCGCGATCAGGTCGAACTCGAACCCATGATCGGGCAATTCGTCAATTCGTTGATCCTACGCATCGATTTGAGCGGCAATCCGACGTTCGGGGCGATGGTTGAGCGGGTGCGCGATACGATCACGCCGGCGCTCGACAATCGGCACATTCCGATCGAGCAGCTGCTGGGTCTCGTGAAAAGCGAACGCAGCGATGCGAACACGCCGCCGATCTCGGTCAATTTCATCTTTCAAAAGACCTTCATCCAGAACACGTCGTACGCCGATTTCGCCTTGACCGACATGCCTTCGCTGCCGACCGGCGCGATTTACGATCTCAATCTGTTCATGGTGGAGCGGCCCGACGGGTGGCGCTTTTCATGCCAGTACAACACGGATCAGTTTGCCGCGGCCACCGCCGACCGCCTGCTCGCCTACGTCGAAAACCTGCTCGAGAGCGGAGTCGCCAACAGCACGCAACGGTTGGCCGATTTGACGCTGAGCGCGCCCGACGAAGCGCGCTCCTTGCTGGCGGTGCTGAACGATACCCGCACGCTGTATCCGCGCGATTTGACCCTGGTGCAGTTGTTCGAGACCCAGGCGGCGCGCGCGGCCACCGCCGTCGCCGTGGTCTGCGGCGATCGCGAATTGAGCTACGCGAACGTCAACGCCGCGGCGAACCGGCTCGCGAATTACTTGCGCGAGCAGAGCGTAGCGCCCGGATCGCGAGTGGGCGTCTGCTTGGAGACGTCCAGCGAGTTGCCCGTCTGCCTGTTGGCGGTGCTCAAAATGGGGGCGACCTACGTGCCTCTCGACCCGAACGATCCGCCGCTGCGCCGTGCGGACATGATCCGCGCCTCGGGTACGACCGCGGTCATAGGCCGTGGGTTACGGCGCTCGCACGTCGCGGACATGCCGGTGTTATTGATCGACCTCGACGCCGCACGGGCGTTCGACGAGGCCACCCCGTCGCCGAATCCTCCGCGCGCGGTGCCGGGATCGGAGGCCATTGCCTGCACCATGTTCATTTCCGGCCGCGACGACGCCTCGCGGGTGGTCAACTTGTCGCACCGGAATTTGACCAATCTGATCTTCTCGATCGCGAAGCAGCCCGGCATCGGCGAACGCGACGTGTTCGTGGCCACCTCGCCGCTCACCACGAGCCGCGCGGCTTTCGAATTATTCCTGCCGTTGCTCACGGGGGCTCGATTGGTCATCGCCGTGGCTCGCGACCTCGCGAATGGCCGCGCACTGCTGCAACTCTTGCAGCGTACCGGCGCCACCATACTGTACGGCGCGCCACAGATCTGGTCCGCGCTGCTGGAGGCCGGGTGGATCGGACATCCGGCACTCAAGATGCTGTGTTCGGCAACGGACATGAATAACCGACTGGTGGACCGATTGTCGTCCATCGGCGGGGAATTATGGTCGATGTACGGACAGCCCGAGGCGGGTATCTGGTCGAGCATTCGCCATTTGAAGGCGAAGGAATCCCCCGGCGCACTTGGCACCCCCATCGCGAATACGTCGTTTTTCGTGCTCGGAGCGTCGTTGCGTCCCGCGCCGGTAGGCGCGGTCGGTGAACTCTACGTGGGAGGCGACGGGCTGACGGAGGGTGCGCTCGCCGCGTCGGTGGTCGGCGAGTCGGGAGCGCGGCTCTATCCCACCGGCGTATTGGCGCGGCTGCGCGCGGACGCCCAGATAGAATATCTGGACCGTCAGGACGATCGCTTCTCGCACCGTGGCCGGTACGTCGAGCCCACGGAAATCGAACGGCTGCTGCTGCGCCACCCCGCCGTGGTCGAGGCTGCCGTCGCGCTCACCAAAGATGCCACCGGTGAAGGGACGATCAGTGCCTTCATCACGACGCGCCGTGCCGCATCGAAGGATGCCGCGCGCTCCGACGTGACCCGTCTGATCTTGGATCTGCAAGCGGCACTTGCCGAGTCGCTGCCTCACTATCTGCTGCCCTCCTCCATCGTGGTACGCGATTCCCTGCCGCATCTGCCGACCGGTGCGGTCGACCGGCGCGCGCTGCAAACCGCCAAAGTGCGCTTCAACCGCGGCGGCGTGCAGACCCGTCCGTCGGGCGATATCGAGGAACGGTTGGCCGCCATCTGGGCATCGATGCTGGGCATCGAGTCGGTCGGCGCCAGCGAAAATTTCTTCGAATTAGGCGGCCACTCGCTCCTCGCCGCCCGCATGTTGACCCAGGTGGAGCGGGAGTTCGGGCGGCGCATCAAATTGGCGACCCTCTTTTTGGCGCCCACCCTGCAGGAGTTCGCCCGGGTTTTGAGCCAGGCGGATCTGCGCGAATTCGACTTTCGCCAAGTGGTCAAGATTCAGCCGCACGGCTCGAAGCGGCCGCTGATCGCCATCAACAACACCGGCATCTACTACGGCCTGGCGAAAATTCTCGGCTCCGAGCAACCGGTTTACTCGTTGCAGTTGTTCGACCCGTCGGTCAGAAATTCCGCGCTGCCCGACTCGCTCGAGGAGATCGCCGCCGGCTACGTGCGCCTCATCCGCCGCGTGCAGCCGGAAGGACCCTACGATCTCATGGGCTGGTGTGTCGCGGGTGCTCTGGCATTCGAGATTTCACGTCAGCTATCCCTCGAACAGCAACAGGTGGAGCATCTTTTCCTGATCGACTCGTGGGTGCCCGGCTACTTCAAGCGGCTGCCCAAACTGCGAGGCTTGATCGCGTCTTACTCGCTACGCGCCCAACTCATCATCGCCGATTGGCGCCGGGTCACGTCGAGCGAAAAGACTATTTCGACCTTCGTCACCGAACGCACGATGTTCAAGCGCTTGTCGCGTCTGGCGCGTTGGGTGTTACGCCGCTCCGCCGATCCCGTCGACGTCACCGAGCAGATGGCCACGCCCGAAACGTACGATCAATGGCTGCTCGCCTATTTGCAACGGGTCACGAACCGCTATACCCCCAAGCCGTACGCGGGTTCGCTGATTCTGCTGCGCAGCCGGCTCGAGCCGACGGGTTGGTTTTTTCAACCGGATGCCGGGTGGGGGGCGTTCGCGCCGGCCGGCGTCGATGTCCGATTCGTCGACGGCAACCATTTCACCATGTTCCAGGATCCTGGCTCGACCCAGATGGCCGCCCACGTGGCCGACGCTCTGGAAAAAAAACCCGAGTCGGCGCCGCACTAACCGAACGCCGGCCAAGCTAGACGCCGCCCGGCACCCGCCCGAGAAACTGAGTGATGACGCTGGGCATCGTCAATCTCACCAACCCTAGATAAACGACGGCACCGGCGACGATCAACAGCGGCAACGTCAGCGCCGCGCTCAATACGCCGTCCAACGAGATCCGCAGCGCCCACACGCAGGCACCCATGACGAGACTGGCCGCCAGCGCACGCCACTGGGGCAGGAAAATGGCCTTGGGCGAGATGGCCGCATAGCGCCCGAGCAGGCGCATCGTCAAAGGCATCAGAAACAGCGGCCGGGCCGCAATACCGACCGCCGTCGCGAGCAGACCGTAGGGCGCGCAGGCGACGACCATCAGCACGGTGATCGCCGTCTGCCCGATCGAAACCACCGCTTCGGCTTTCTGACGATTCAATGCCAGCAACACCGCGCCGCCCATGTACTGCGTGACCAAACCCACGCAGGTCAACAGCATGAACTGGGCAGGCACGATGGCGCCTACCCAGTGCGGATCGAGCCAGACGCGGAACAGCGTCGGGACGACGGCGGCCGCACCCACCGCCAAGGGAAAACACACCACGCTCAACAGGAGCAACAAGCGCCGCAGCGCGGCTTCGAGTTGGCCGTGATCATCGGCATGGGCACGCAACTCCACCCGCGCCACGCCGTAACGGGGCACCACCGCGACCTCCATCAAGATATCGCCCAACCGCGAGGCCAGGGTGAACAGTCCCAGATCCGCCGAGCCCCAGAACAAGCCCAGGATGATGCGCGGAATTTGCTGGCTGCTCCAGGTGAGCAGTTTGGAGACCATGGTGGGCGCCGCAAACTGGACCAGATCGTGAAAATGTCGGCGTGAAAACTTCATGCTGAAATCCAGGGGCACGGCGTACCAGAGTACGATGGACGACACCACGCGCGTGACCAGCGCCTGCCACACCAGGGCCCAGACACCGGCACCGGTCAAGGTCAGCGCGAGGCCAACTCCGCCGCCGAGCAGCATGCTGCCGATGGAGCGCAGCGCCAACGGCTGAAACTGCATGTGGCGTTTGGTGGCCCCGATGGGCGCCGCCGCGAAGGCGCTGACCGCCGGCAAAACAGCCATCCAACGCAGCATCTTGGGCAGTTCTGGGTCGCCGAACCAGAGCGCGATGCGGTTCGCTCCGAGGAAGATACCCACGCCGATCAGCAACGAGAGCATCACATTGACGAACGTCATGGTGGAGTAATGTTCGGCCTCGATCTTGCGGATCGAGATCAGTGATTCGGCCGCCGCCTCGCCCGGCACGAATTCGCAAAATCCGACGAACACCATGACGATGGAAATCAAGCCGAAGGCGCGCGGTCCGAGCACGGGGGCTTGAATGGCAAACAACAGCAAGGCAAAAACTTGGGAAAATATGGTTCGCGTGGTCAGCCACGTCGTCGGCGAAATGCGCGCGAAGACTTTCATTCGATATTTCAATGCCGGGGGTCAAGTGTAAAGTTCGGGAGTGTCGACCAATCGCCGCTCCGCGTCGCACCGCGATAGTAATATATGCCGTATCCAGCTAGGTTATAACGGACTGGTCGACGATATGTTCAATAGAAAACCGCGAGGTGCTCACGTGACGATTGGCTGGTTGGTCGGCGCCGCCTGGCGCGGCGTGCTGTGTGCTTTGCTGATGACGTGCGCCGGCGCGAGCGTGGCGCAGGAAAATCTCAAGGACAAGGGCCCCTTGTTGCAGTTGGGGCCGGGGGACAGCGTCGGTATCCAAGTGTATGGGCAGCCCGACATGAGTACCACGGCGTATGTGGCCGACGACGGTACGCTCGCGGTGCCGTTGGCCGGTACGGTGCCGGTGGCCGGCCTGTCGCCGGATCAGGCCAGTGCCCGCATCGAGGCTGCACTCAAAACCCGCAAGATTCTGGTCGATCCGCACGTCACGGTCACGGTAGCCCAGACGCGCAGTCAGCGCGTCTCCGTACTGGGACAGGTCGGCACCCCCGGGCGCTATCCGATCGAATCGAACACCTCCATCTTCGATTTGTTGGCGCAAGCGGGCGGCGTGACCGCCGTGGGTTCCGACGTGGTGTTCGTAATCCGTACCGACAAGGATGGCAAGGAAGTGCGCTACCCGGTGGACCTTAAGGGGTTGGCCAACGGGGCGGGGGCGATCCCCACCATCGCCTTGAAAGGCGGCGACTCGGTATTCGTGCCCAAGGCGGAACAGTTCTCGATTTACGGCGAAGTGGCGACTCCGGGCCGCTATCGGGTGGAGCCCGGGATGACGGTCATCGAAGCCGTCGCCAAAGCCGGCGGCATCACGTTGCGGGGCAGTCAACGCCGGATCTTCATCAAGCGCAAACTTGCCTCCGGCGACTACTCGGACGTCAAGGCGAAAATCGGTGATGCCGTGCAGCCGGACGACGTCATCCAAGTCAAGGAGAGCATTTTTTGAGGTCACGTAAGAACTTGCCCGTTTTGGCGGTCGCCCAACCCATGTCCGGCGCCCTTGCGCCGGAGCCGCTGCTGAATCAAGAATCGGCCGGACCCGGGCTGTCGGCATTGCAAATCGTCTGCATCCTGCGCGCGTATTGGAAACAGACGCTCATCATCGTCTTGGGCGTCTCGCTGGTCATGGCGGGCCTCATCAAGTTGATGCCGAAGACCTACACGGCGACCGCCACGCTGATGGTCAACCCGGAAGGCAACGATCCGTTGGCGAACAATCCATCCGCCGCGACGCCGCTGTTCAATTACATGTCGACGGAGTCGCAGCTCATGCTGGGTGCCGACGTCTTGCTGCCGCTCATCGACAGATTGAATCTGACCCGGGACCCGAATTACACCGCGGGCTATGCGGGCGACGGCAGCACACTGCGCGATTGGGTCAAGGAAAATTTGGTGAAGGGGCTGGATATCCAGCTGGGCGCCTTCGGCAGCCAGCTGATCTACATCAACGCGTCGGCGCGCAATCCGCAATTGGCGGCGCAAATCGCCAACGGTCTGGCGGAAGTCTATTTGGAACAGCAACGCGATCGGATATCGGGTCCGGCCAGCGAGCGGGCCAAGCGCTATGCGGCGGAACTGGTCGAACTCAAGGACAAGGTGCGCGTGGCGCAGGAACAGGTGACGGCCTTCAGACAGCGCACCGGCGTGACCGACACCACTGAAAAGAACAACAACGTGGAACAGGCGCTGCTTGCGAGTCTGCAGGCCCGCCTCCAGGATGCGCAAAACGCCCGGCGGGCGGCCGAGGTCAAGGCAGCGGCGCAGGACACGGCCAGCAGCGCGGCCGGCACCTCGGCCGTGCAGACCCTGCGTGCGCTGCTCAGCACGCAACAAGTCCAGCTCGCGCAACTGCGCACGGTGTACGGCGCACAGCATCCGAAGGTCATGGAGCTCGAAAACCAGCTACACGCCACCCAGCACAATATCGATTTGGAGCTGCGTAGCGCGAGTTCCACGAATTCGTCGGATCTCGCCTCGGCCCAACAGCTGGAAGTCAAGATGCGCGCCGCCGTCGATGAGCAGCGCAACAAGGTGCTCGGCGTCAACAAACTGCAGGACGACGGCATGAAATACGAGCTGGAGCTCGAATCGGCGACCTCCGTCTACAAACGTGCCCTCGACGGCTACGACCAGATCATGTTCGCCTCGGGCGCCCGCATGACGAACATCAACATCGTCAGCCGTGCCGTACCGCCGCAGAAGGTGACCAAGCCGAACAAGCTGAAGCTTCTGCTGATGGGCGTCATCGCGGGAATCTTCGCCGGGCTTCTGGCACCTCTGCTTTACGAACTGCTCATCAACCGCCGGGTCCGTTCGCGCGATGATTTCGAACGCGGTTTCAACGTGCCCGTGCTGATGGAATTCGATCGGATCGTCACCGTGGAAAACGCCGTATGAACGCCTCGACATCCAACCACTACGATGCCATTGACGATTCGGCGGACGAACTCAGCGTCGCGCTCATCGCCGAGCTGCAACTCGACGAGTCGACGGTACGCAGCATCCACGACATCATGCGCTCGATGCATACCAGCTTCGTCGATGCGGCCAATCGTCTGGGGGTTCTGCCGCCCGGCGCGATCGAGGAAGCGCTCATCAACATCGGTAGCGAACGTCCTGCCGAGGAGATCGGCTTGATCGAAAACGCGATCCGCCGCATCGCCACCAGCAAGCAGGTGGTATTGCGTCAGGGCGAACCGGTGACGCCGGGCCCCGAGCTGATCCTCGCGCACGATTCGGACAACCCGCGCAGCGAACGGCTGCGCGCGTTACGAACCGAATTGCTGCTGCTGCACGAGGCCGGCCGCGCCGCCAACATGATCGCGATCGTCAGTCCCGGCTCCGGCGAGGGCCGTTCGCTGCTGTGCGGCGAGCTCGCGATTTCCTTCGCGCAGCTCGGACGCCGCACGCTCTTGGTCGACGCCGACCTGCGTAGACCGCGGCAGCACCTGCTGTTCGGTTCGACCAACGATCACGGCTTGTCCCAGGCGATCGCCCGCAACGAGAAGCCGTATTACCATCCGGTCGTGGGGCTGCCCACCATGCATCTGCTGACCGGCGGCCCGGTGCCGCGCAATCCGCTGGAATTGTTGTCGGATGGCCGCTTCGGTTCCCTGATGAACGAATGGCGCAACAGCTACGAGTTCGTGGTACTGGACACGCCGCCCATCACCGATTTCGCGGACGGCCTGGCGGTTGCCGCTTTGGCGGCGCGCGCGCTCTTGTTGAGCCGGGCACGCCACACGACCTTCGCCAGCACGCGCGCGTTGATGCGTCGCCTCGACACCACCCAGTCGCGCTTGCTCGGTGCGGTCATCAATCATTTCTGAGATGAGCACGGTCAGCCTCTGCATTGCCACTTACCGGCGCCCGGAACGCCTGCAGGCCTTGCTCGAGGATCTGGCACGGCAAACGCGCCTGCCCGACGAGGTGGTGGTGGTCGACAACGATGCCGCGGAGAGTGCGCGCAACGTCGTCGACGGGCGGCTGCGCGCAGGCGCGCCGTTCCCGATCCGCTATGCAACGCAGCCGATCAAGAATATCTCCTTGACCCGTAACAAGACGGTGGAACTGGCCGGCGGCGACTGGTTGGCTTTCGTCGACGATGACGAACGCGCGCCCGCCGAGTGGCTCGCGCAATTGCTGAGCGCCGCCGCGGTATTTGCCGCCGATGGCGTCTTGGGCCCCGTCGATCCGGTCGTGCCGTCGTCCGCACCCGCATGGATACGGCGCGGCCGCTTCTATAACTTTCCGCGCATGCGCACCGGCGAGACCATCCCGCCGAACCAGCTGCGCTTCGGCAATGTGCTGCTGCGCGCAGCGCTGCTGCGGCTAGGCGGATTGTCGTTCGATCCCGCGTTGGGACTGACCGGCGGCGAGGACGGCGACCTGCTGTCGCGGCTCGTCCAGCGCGGTGCCCGCATCGTGTGGTGCGACGAAGCCGTAGTGCACGAACCGGTCGAATCCTCGCGTCTGTCGCTCACTTGGTTGTTGCGTCGCGCGTTGAGCGGCGGCCAAGATTTTGCCCGTCACACGCTCGAAGGACGCTACGGCGAACTGTCGATGCCGCGCCGTACGGTCTTTTTTCTGCGCGCGTTGCTGCAAGCGTTGGCGGCAGCCGTTTTCGCGCTCCTGGTCTGGCCGTTGGGACGGCATCATGCCGTACGCTGGCTCACCACGGTGTCGGCGAACGTCGGCAAGCTGACGATGCTGTGGGGCTGGCGCTACCGCGAATATGCCTAAGCCGTGAACCCGCTCTACTACGTCGTGCTCACCGCGTTGGCGCTGCCGGCGGTACCCTCCTGCGCCTATTTGTTGCTATGCACGCTATTGTCAGCGCGACTACCGTCGCCGCCGCCGTCGCAGCGTAAGCTGCGCTTCGATGTATTCGTGCCGGCACACGACGAGGAGCCGGTCATCGCTCGAGTGGTCGGCAGTTTGCGGCGCTTGGATTGGCCGGCGGATGCCTTCCGGGTGATCGTCATCGCGGACAATTGCACCGATGCGACGGCGCGTATCGCAGCCGCCGCGGGTGCCCACGTCGTCGAACGGGTCGATCGCGACCTGCGCGGCAAGGGCTATGCCTTGGCCTATGCGTTCGAACGCAGCGCCGCGGAGGCTTGGGCACAGGCGGTCGTGGTCGTCGATGCCGACGCCGAGGCGTCGGTTAATCTTCTGGAAGCCTTTGCCGCGCGTATCGAAGGCGGCGCCTGCGCCGTACAAGCGCATTACGGCGTGCTCAATCCGATGGCCTCGTGGCGCACCCGGCTGATCAGCATTGCCAAAGCGGCGTTCCACATCGTCAGGTCGCGGGCGCGCGAACGTTTGAACGTGTCCTGTGGCATCCGCGGCAACGGTTGGTGCGTCACCCATGCCTTGCTCGCGCGGGTCCCCTATCGCGCCTTTTCGCTGACCGAAGATGTGGAATACGGCATCACCCTCGGGCTCGCCGGTGTCCGCGTGCATTACGCCGATGAGGCGCATGCCAACGCGGACATGGTCTCGAACGAACAAATCGCGAGCAAACAACGGCAGCGTTGGGAACAAGGCCGCTTTCAAATGGTCCGCGCCAAGACCCTCACGCTGCTGCGCGCCGCCGCCACCCGGCCGAGCGCCGTGTGTTTCGATCTTGCGCTCGATCTGTTGGTGCTGCCGCTTTCCTATGTGGTGCTGAACACCGGGGTGCTGTTGGCGGCGGCAGCCTTCGCAACCTGGTGGCAACCGGCGCTACAACCCTGGCTGTGGGTGGCGCTGGCGTGCATCGCGAGCATCGTGGCGTACGTGTTACGCGGCTGGCGGTTGAGCGGCGTCGGCGCGCGCGGCCTGCTCGATCTCGCGCACGCACCTGGATTTCTGCTCTGGAAACTACTCTTGATCGTCAAGCGCCGTACGCCGCAGGAGTGGATCCGAACGGATCGCGAGCGGCCGTGAAAAACCCCGTGCCGCTCAGCGGCGCTTGACCTCGCGCGCTGACGCGGCCGGCGCGGCGCGGCGCCACTCGAGCAAGGAGCGCGACAGGGCGAAGGTTGCCAAGGTCATGACGGCGATGGCGAATGCCGAATTGACCGCAAACCAGGTGCTCTCGGACAAATTCGTGATGGCCTGCTGAAAGAACAGGGCCAAGAACAGCATGCCCTGACCGCGGTCGAACTTCATCAACCGCAACGACAGGTAGACCCACGAGGTCAGGTAGATCAGCAAACAGGTCAGCCCGACGAAGCCCAAATCGTTGACGATTTCCAGATAGCCGTTGTGCGACTGGCTCGGATAAAAGTACATCTTGGACAAAAACACATACGAGGGGGACGCCGGCGTGGCGCCGGTCCAGTACGCACCGTAGCCCGACCCGAGCACGGGCGCGAGATGACTATGATCCTTGATGATGTCCCAGATCGCCGACCGGTTGGAGAAGGTCATATCCTTGCCGGACAGCGCGGTGATCGGGTCCAACAGGATGCTCATGCCGGGTATCACGTTCAACACCGCCAGTGCATAGACCACCACCAAGATGGCGAACGACGACACGATATAGGGCATGTAACGGCGAAAACTCGCGGGGGTCACCATCACCATCAACATGTAGAACGTCGACAGGGTGGTCGACAACAAGGAGGTCGAACTACGCGAACGCAACACGCAAAACAGGCACAGCGCCGTGAACGGCAGGGCCACCCACCATTTTTTCTCGCGGTTGAGCCAGGCATGCAGCCAGAATACGGCGCCAAAGCTGGACAGCATGCCGAATTGGTTCTTTTGATCCGTCAAACCCTTCCAGGAATTCTTCAGCGTGCCCTCGCCCACCTCGATGCCGTATTGGGGATAGAGCATCACGAAGATGACCGAAGCGATCAGCAGCGCGGTGATCGCCGGACGCACTACGTCTTGAAAGCGACGACGACTCCAGCCGTGCACCGTGAATGCCAGGCTCACCGCCACCATCGATAGCACCGATACGTAGCGATTGATCGTTGCCGAAGGATCGATGGACCACAGGGCGCTCGCCGGCACCAACGCGAGGAAGATCAAAAATCCGACGTTGAGCGTGCGGATTTCCAGCCACGCCATGCGTGTCTTCCACAGCACGATGACGCCGCTCAAGGCCAACAAGGCAAGCTTGATGGTCCGCGCCAGCGGATTCGGCGCCGCCATGCTGGCATCCGCCAATAGATTGGTGTCGCCGACGAGGTACTGCAACGGCACGACGAGATAAACGATCAGGATCCAGACCATGCCGGCGGTCAGCAGCGATCCACGCGCGGCGGGCGCCGCCGCGTATCGAGACCGCACGCTCGAAGCTTTCAAGACGCGCTGATTTTGCATGACGTCGAGCCTACCGTATCCCTCGGAGCGGCACCAATTCATAGCCTGCACATCGGCGCTGGAATCGCGGCTAAGTTTTAGTCTGCGACGCGCCTCACGTCGGCGCCCATTGACGCGTCGTAAAGCCGGGGCGACACTATTGAACATATCTGAGGCAACGAATCGCGGTGGAGTAGTTTTGTTCATCAGCCTCGAATGCAGCTCGAGCAGGCCTCGGGTGTGAGTGCCACAGAAGCGGTGGCCAGCGCGCCGCGCCGCAGACTGTTCAAACAGTTTTCAACCACGGTGATCGATCAAGTCGTGCTGTCCGGCGCGAACTTCGTCGTCGGGCTGATGCTGCTGCGGCAGACCAGCGATGCCGACTACGGCATGTTCGTGCTGGTACAGTCCGCCATCGTGCTGTTGATCTCCGCGCAGATGTCGTGGCTGTCGAGTCCACTTGCCGTTCTCGCGCCGGCGAAGTCCGCAGACCTCAAGCGTCTCATGGTGGGCTCCGTCGAAGCGAGTCAGCGCCGCTTCCTCGCGCGCGTGTCGTGCGCCGCGTTGTTGGTGCCTTGGGTGGGTTATCTGCTGCATTACTGGACGCCGCTCGAAGCCTGGGTCATCGGCTTCGGGATCGCAGCCGGATGGACCGCACTGCAGCGTGAATACTTGCGCGGCGCCCTCTTGATCTTCGGCCGTCCGCAGTCGATGTTGCGCGCGGATTTGATCGGAGTGGGGGTCTTGTTGGCGGGTGCGTCGTTGGCCGCCTATGGCCCGCGCCCCGGTGTGCTGTGCGCGGTCGCCGCCCTCATCGTGTCGGCGCTCGCGGGCGTTCTCGCCGGCCGTCAGGCGCTGGCGAAAGACCCCGGCTTTGCGGTGGGCGACGCGCGGCCGTTTTGGATCGAAATGCGGCCGCTGGCCGTGTGGGCCACCATCGGTGCGCTGACCTATTGGATCTACAATCAAAGCTACAATTACGTGCTGGCGAGCCGGATCGATCTAGCGGCGGTCACCGACGTGAACGCCGCGCGCTTGCTGTTGATGCCGACCATCGTGCTCACGGTCGGGGTGAAAACCCTGCTGGTTCCCACCGCGGCGGCCTGGCTGGCCGAATCGAACGTCGGGCGTTTGGTACGGCGGCTGCTGCTGTTCGCGAGCGCGATCGCCGCGCTCGACGTGGTCTACTGTCTGCTGCTGTGGTTTTTTCGTGATTTCTTGATGCACGACCTCATGCACAAGACCATCCAGCACCGCGATTTATTGCTGGTGTTATGGGCCATCCTCTCGTTGATCGCGCTCTACCGGGATTTGCTGCAAACCGGCCTGTTCGCGCTGCGCCAATTCAAATCGTTGGCGGCGGTGACCGGCGTCAGCGCCGTGGTCTCGTTGACGACCATGTGGTTCGGGATCAAGACGTGGGGACCGGCCGCGGCTCTGATCGGTCAGGTAGCCGGCGAGACCGTCAATTTGATGGGCGTCATCGCCCTGCTGATCGTCGCCTATTGGAACGAACGGGTGAAAAGCCGTGTCGGCACCGGCTAACCTAACCGGATAATTTCTTCCGCAGGCGGGCACAGGGCCGTTCCACGTATCGATAAATGAGCGCGGCCAGACCGAGTGCGATCCCGAACGACAACACCGCTCGAAAGATGGGCTGCAACATCGGCAACGCACGCTCCATCCGCATGAGCACCGCCAGGTGCAATAGGTACAACGAGTAGGACAGCAGGCCGACGTACGCGACGGCGCGGTGGTTGAGCCACGCGAACACCGGCCAGCGATGATAGCGAATGGCCGCAACGAACAGCACCGTGAGCGCCGCTCCCTGTAACGAATAGCGCAGCGTCTCCCGGAAAGCATCTCCCCGCGCGACGAAACACACCCCGAGGACCAGCAAGGCACACGGTAGGTACGCATATTTCCAGCGTGACTCGCGCAACGGCACATCATCCAGCACCGGATTTTTCCAAACCGCGAGCGCGCAGCCGAACAGGATCGAATCGACCCGCGTGTCGCTGCCGTAATAGGTACGCAACACCGACGCGTGACATTGGAACACCAGATACAGCCGCCATGCCAACACCATCAGGCACAGCGTCCACAAGAAAAATGCCTGGTTGCGCGCCCCGATGCGCAGCCGCTGCAGGGCGATGAACAGCCACGGAAACACCAGATAGAAATGCTCTTCGACCGCCAACGACCAATACACCCCGGTGCCGGCCGGTTGGCCCTCGTAGCCGTGCCCGATGATCCAGTAGTTCGTGTACTGCAGGAACTGGGCAAGCACCGCGGGTGGGTACAGCGTCCCGGCGCGATCGACGATCAGACTCAGCACGATGGACGCCATCAACACCAGATAGAACGGCGGCAGAATCCGCAGCACCCGGCGCAGCCAGAAATGACGGATGCTGATGGCCGCATGATCCGCGAACTCCGCGCGCAGCAGCGTCGTGATCAAAAAACCGCTCAGAAAGAAAAAGATGGTCACCCCGAAGCCGCCGGGCACGGCCCCCTCCCATCCCGCATGCGCCACGAAGACGAGCATGAAGCTCACCGCCCGTAGCCCATCGAGCGACGGTATGTGCCGAATCGGGGTCGACACTAGCGCCGAACGGTGTCCGGAATCGGAAGCGGCTTCGCGATCGACACGGGAGTGACCTCGATTCTCAAGCGGGGCAACAACGCGAAGATCCGCGGCCCGCGAATCAAATAGCGTTTGGCCAGACGCGGCGGATCATGCAGCAAGCGGTACAGCCACTCGAAACCGGCATTTTGTACCCACTTCGGCGCACGGCGCTCGCCGCCGGTCAGGAAATTGATGGAGGCTCCCACGCACAGCGCGAGCCCGCGCGCGCGGCCGCGGGTTTGCAACGCCTTGGCCAGCAATTCCTGCTGTGGACAGCCGACACCCAATATACAAAAACGGAACGGGCTTTCGCCCTCGATGAACGTCAGGCAGGCTTCCACGGCGCTCGGATCGCGAATGAAGCCCATGGGAGGGTTCATGTGACGCAGGTCGTTCAGTCCATAGCGTGACGACAAAATTTTTGCCTGTTCTTCGGTACCGCCGACAACCACGATTTTATCGTCCGGCCTGATCACGGTTGCGAACAGCTGTTCGGTGATGTCGCTGCCGGGTGCGACCGGCAGACGCAGGCGCGTCGTCGCGCGCAGCAGATAACCTAAGAACCGGCTGTCGAGCAAAACGAACTGGGCGGTTTGGTACAGCTCCCGGAACGAGGCATTGTCGAAAAAGCGGATCACGTGATCGACGTTGGGAGTGACCGCGTAACCATAGGTTTGCGTACCGAAATTCGCCGCCAGCGATAAAAATGTCGGCAGGTCGCAGTCGCTGATCTTGAGCGTCAGCGGGGCGGGAAGTTCGGCTCGGACGGTAGGCGATTTATCGTTATTTAGCATCGTCGTAGCGGAGAAACGGGCCTCGAGGCCCAGCGTATCGGATGGTTTCTTATATACCATATGGATGAACTTCCCGTGATGACGCCGGCGGCCTCACCGCGTGGGCCTGAACGCTTTCGCCAAGAGCTCGATGCCAACGACGTTGCTGTCGAACGCGTTCAAGGGGAAATTGGAACGTCGATTTTGGTACTTTGCGTACGGGCGAATTGACAGCCAATGAAGCACCTGATAGGTGGCTTCCAAATTCGCCGTTTGAAAGTGATCGGTTCGGTCCGACAACAGACCGCCGTCGGGCGTGTTCGGATATTTACTGATCGTGTATGCGTACCCCAACCTCACGCCGATCTTATAAGTCACTTGATAATGCACCGAGGCGGACGCCGTCGTGTCGATTTCGTTGCCGCCGGTGGTGACGTAGGTGGCAAGCGCGCGGCTCAGGGCCAAGTTGATCGAAGTCTTCCCGCTGAGGCTGCGCTGATAACCCAGGCCGCCGGTCAACCCGGACAAACCGGCATTCGTGGGATCGACGCGGTTCGTGTAACCGATATTGCCGTTGAAGGTCGTGAGCCCGGAGACCAGGTAGTTGGCCGCCAGATAACTGCTCCACTGATGGTATTCGGGAGTGAGCGCCAATGGATCGTGCTCGTACTTGCCGTCCAGATACTCGACGTCGAGCCCCGCGGATAGATTGGCCACGCCTAGATAACGCAAGCCCTCGCGAATCGAATCCTCATGCAGGCTCAAGCCAGGCACATCGCTGCGCGGTGAATCGAGCACGTGGTCCTTGGCATGGGTTTCCAAGCGCCATTCCGGCGTGACGTTGAGGTTGAAGCTCAAGGTCGCCGTATTTTCGGTTTCCAGAATCAACGCCGTGAACGCCGTCACATCTTGGAATTGAACCATGCGTTGTTCGTGTTTGTATTCGACGTTCCCGTCCAGCAACTCGGATAACTTCCACTTCAATCCGCCATCGAGCAAATTCTCGTTGTGATCGAGAATGGTGAAGTTGTCGTAGTTGAAATGGCGAAACTCGGCCGTGCCGAAAAATTTCTGTTGATCGAGCAGATACGTCCCATCGACACCGGCGCGTTCTTCGAAGAACGTGTCGCTGGACGTCGGTCCATGCTTGCCGACGGGTTCGCCGATTCCCCCAGGCACGTCGAACACGTTGCTGTTGTACTCGATGTCTTCCGCCGCATAAGGCGTGAGTACGCCGCTCGCATCGGCGCGATCCGCGATTGTACATAACGCAACCGCACATAGTCCGATTGCGACCGGGTACCGAAGCGTGCGCGTGCGTGTGATTCTCATAACGTCATTGGGTCTCTTTTTTTAGCGGCGTTCAAGGCATTCGATCACGATCTCGCGTGCGGACGCAGGATAACATAATGTGTTTTAACCGCTCCCAACCGCGCGCGGTTCAGCCCGCGCTCCCCTGCTTGTAGCGGAATCGACACACCGGTTCGAGCGCACTGTCGCCCTGTGCAGACACGTTGCGAGGTCGTTGCTTAGCGGCGATAACGTCACCTCGTTTCACACCGACACACAGGAATAACTCATGCAGTCAGCCTCGTCCCGCGCAGGGAAGTTCATCGGTTTATTGACTCTAACTTCTCTCGTGTCAACGACGAGCGTGCTGGCCGCGACCAATCAACCGCAGCCTTATATAAGTAAGTTCGCACCGTCCTCGGGTCCCGTCGGTACGGTGATCACGGCGAACGGTTCGGGTTTCACGGGTTTGAACAGCGCGTGGATCGGCACGGCGCACGATGCGGCGGTCCGGGTCATCAATGACACGGAAGCTCAGATCACCGTACCGAAGGACGCAGGCGTCGGACAGCTCGCCCTGTTCAATCCCGTCCACGTCGCCTTCTCACCGAATAAGTTTACCGTCGAGAAAACCAGCACCGCGACGACGACCTCGTCGAGCAACAAATCGACATCCGGCTCATCGTCCAGCACGACCAGCACCGGCACGACCAG
>CAZZXZ010000049.1:0-22476 GCA_964658135.1 uncultured Acetobacteraceae bacterium
TGAGCGGTACCACTTGTAAATTCTCTGCCCGTTTGGTCGCCGTGACCACGATCTCGTCGAGCGAGTCGCCGCTGGCTGCCGACGCGCGATGGTTGGCGCACGGCCCCAGGACAGCGAGCGCCAAGAACGCGTGCGCTGCACGATTGCAAGTTACGATGGTCATCCATGCCCCCCGTGCGGGTCGATTGCTCTCTCGCGGAGCGATTCGACGATTTTTTTATTGAACGGTCATGCGTCTGAGCGACATGACCGAAAACACCAGCCGGGGCAAAGTTTCTCGAACTAGCGCCTGGAATGTCAATTCCAATTGACGATCTTAATTATATTTTACAAGTGTTGTGGGGATCGTTAGCCGGTATCAACGCGAAGGGCTGGCCGAAAACGGCCTGTTGTCGCTGGGCGATGAACCAGCGCTGCAGATCGATGGACAACACCACCGCCGCGGAGCCCGGAAGACGTCGCGTCATCGTCTGAAACGAGGTCCACAACGCGGTGTCGTAATTCCCTGGCCCGGCCACGGGTTCACTGCGGGAAGCGGGCGCCTTGCCGGACACGCGGTCGATTTTGCGCTTCAAGGTGTACCTTGTGTTTTCATCGCCAAATTCTGTCACACCGTGCCCGCCAGCACCGTGCGTTATCGTACGGAGCGCGCCGCGACCCTCACTGGGTGGCGCGCCGACCGGTTACTCGACGCGCGTTTACAAATTTCGGCCTTTGCCGCGATATGATGCGGCTTAAACCTCAACCATCGAGCTGGCCGCAAGCATGTCCTCGGTCGAAACCCGCATTCCATTGCCGAGCCCACACCCGAGTCGTCTGGCGGCCATGCGCTTCATCATGTTCACGGTGCTCATCGACATGATGGCCATTGGCCTGATTATTCCCGTCTTGCCGGAGCTGGTGGGCAGCCTCACGAACGACAAACAAGATCAGGCGCTTTGGTTCGGGGTGGTGACATTCACGTTCAGTATCGCGAATTTCGTCGGCTCGCCCATTCTCGGCGCGCTATCGGACGCCTACGGGCGCCGACCCGTACTGCTGATCGGATTTTCTGGACTGATGTTGAGTTTCTGGAGCACGGCCCTCGCGAGCTCGATCGGTATGTTGATCGCGATACGTTTGGTAGCCGGCGGCATGCAGGCCAACATTTCCGTCGCGAGCGCCTATGTCGCCGACATCACGCCGCCCGAAGAACGGGCCAAACGGTTCGGCATGCTGGGCGCGATGTTTGGGGTTGGGTTCATCTTGGGGCCCGTGATCGGCGGACTTCTGGGTTCGGTCAACCTGCGTCTTCCCTTCGCTGCCGCCGGTGGTCTCGCCATGCTCAACCTGCTTTACGGCATTTTCGTCCTGCCCGAATCGCTCCCCACGGAGCGCCGGCGGAGTTTTTCCTGGCAAGCAGCCAACCCATTCGGTGCGCTACGACGATTGACCGACTTGAAAGGCGTGGCGCCGCTCGCCGTCGTGGTGTCGTGCTGCGGGCTCGCGCAGTTCGTGCTGTACACCTGCTGGGTTCTCTATAACACCTTTAAATTCGGCTGGGGCCCACGCGAAAACGGCTGGTCGCTGGCGGCCGTGGGCGTGGTGTCCGCTCTCGTTCAGGGCGTACTGCTCGGCCGGCTGCTGAAGGTCGTGAGCGTGAAGCGGCTGGCGGTCTGGGGTTTGCTTTCTTCGACGCTGGCCTACGCGCTATGGGGGGCCGCCACCCAAGGTTGGATGATGTATGCGGTCATTGCGGCGAACTTGCTGGGGAACACGGTCGCTTCGACGATCCAGAGCATCATTTCAAGCGCAGCGGATTCGAGGAATCAGGGGCAGACCTTGGGCGCGGTCGGCGGCCTCAACAGCCTGATGGCCGTGATCGCACCGGGCATCGGCGCGCCGTTGTTGACGCTGGTGTCGCATCTACCCAAAGGGGACTGGCGTATCGGAGCCCCATTCTACTGTTGCGCGCTCCTCCAAGCCATCGCGCTCGTCCTGACGATCCTGCATTTTCGTCGCGAGCGAGGTATTTCACGTCTGAGCGAGTCCGATATTTAAGGCAAAAAAGTCCATCATTTTGTACGGATATCCTTCACCATAGGGCTATTGATAAATATGGGATGAACATGCACCGAGTGCTGCTCAACCAGCTGGCGAGCGGTTTGAATGGAATGCCGAAGTGACGCACGGCGCCCATGGTCCCATCGCTTGGCAAGCCAGGCGCTACGACCTCCTTGCACGCCGTTTGCACTGCCGCCTGATCGCAGCCACCCGGCTAGCGTCATACGTTTTGCTCACCGCCGCGATAACGGCGGCAGTCGCCGTCGCCGCTGCAACGGCGCCGCCGATCGCGAAAGTCGTTCCGTTCAGCCAGACGTTTCACGGGACGGTGCGCGAGGATCCATACCATTGGATGGAGCGCGCAGGTCCGGATTTTTCCGCATATCTCGACGGCCAGAGCACGTACTCCCAGGCGTTGCTGGCAGCGAACCCCGGGCGTGCGCTCGTGCTGCAAACGCTGCGCGATATCGACACCGGCGCGGGCGGTGCGACGAGCACATCGGGCGCCGTCCGGGTTGGATCGCGCATCCTCTATTTGCAGAGCCTGCCCGGCCGCAGCGACCCGTCGCTGCTCGCGCGAGACGACGGAAAAGCGGATTCCGAGGTGCTCGTCGACGCAGCGTCCCTGCCGAAGAACAGCATCATCTCCTGGTTCGAACCGTCGCCGCACGGTACGAAGATTGCGTACGGTGTGACCGCGTCGAGTGAAGCCGTGGAAATTCACGTGTGCGATGCGAACGGATCGAGTGATACGCCGCAGGCGATCGATTCCAAACCCATCTCCGACGTCGCGTGGCGCGACGAGCGTGCCTTCTATTACTCGACCGTCGTCGAGAGTGCGACGAATCGAACCGAAACGAGTTATCTGCACACGCTCGGGTCGCGCAAGGGGACGGACATCCCGATTGGCGGTTTCGGCGCCCAGGGGCCGATGGGATCGCCGACCGATCGTGATCTTTTCTTCACGTTCATCGTCTTCGGACACGATGACGTCATCGCGATGCCGCAGCACGATGTCACGCCGCACCGGTCGGTGTTCGTCGCGCCATTCAAAAAGGCGGCGCGCGCGGATGCTCCGTGGCGGCGCGTTTTCCGCGAAGAAGACGAAATCGTACAAGTCGCGACCGCCGGCCGCTATCTGTACGGTCTCAGTGACCGCGGCGACGCGCGCCGTACGATCGTCATGCGTGACCGTCGCAGCGGCGCCGTCGTTCGAACGATCGTGCCGCACGGCGAGGGTTTTCGGAGCGGCTTGTTCGCCAATTCAACCGGGCTCTACGTCACCAAACGGGTCGGAGCGGAGATGCAACTCGAGCGTTACGACGTGGAGGGCGGCTTCGTATCCGGCGTCGTCCTCCCGGAAACGAGCAATACGCTCACGTTGCAGGGGGACCCCACGAAGCAATCCTTCACCGTCGAAACGGCCTCGTTCAACGATCCGGGACGTTGGTTCGAAATCAGCGGCTCGCGGGCGACAGTCCGGGAGACCGGCATCACCCCGCCACCGCCGCCGGCTTACGCGAACCTTCGGTTCGAAGATGCATTTGCGACGAGTGCCGATGGCACGAAGGTGCCGTACACCGTCATCTACACTGCCGGGACGCGCAAAGACGGCAACCGGCCCACACTTGCGGTTGGCTATGGTGCGTACGGATTCGACATCGAACCGCCGGTGCCTCCGTTCGTCGTCGCGGCGCTAAAACTCGGGGTCGTCGTCGTGCTCATACACGCGCGCGGCGGTGGAGAATTTGGCGAACCGTGGCACCTCGCCGGCAAAGGGTCGACCAAACAGCACACCATCGACGATTTTGTCGCCGGTGCAGGGGCCGCGATCCGCGACGGCTGGACTTCGCACGCCAAGCTCGCCGGCTACGGCATGAGCGCGGGCGGCATCACCATCGGCGGGGCGGTCACTCAGCACCCCGACCTGTTTGCCGTCGCGATCTCCCAGGTCGGCTTCAGCGACATGGTGGACTTGGAAAATATGCCGAACGGTCCTGGAAACGTTCCGGAATTCGGCAGCGTAAAAACGCCTGACGGATTCCGCGATCTTTTCGCAATGAGCGCGTACGATCACGTCGTTGCGGCGCCATATCCGGCGATGATTCTCACGACAGGTCTGTCGGATCTGCGGACCGCGCCCTGGCAGGTTGCCAAGATGGCGGCACGGCTCCAGGCGGCGACGACCAGCGGAAAACCCGTTCTCTTGCGTGCGGACACTCAGGGACACGGGATGATCCGGGTGGCATTAGCTCAAGAAGAAGAGTATGCCGACGTATTCACGTTCATGTTGTGGCAACTCGGCGAACCCGGGTTCGCGCCGGAGTAACGTCACGGCCGCCCCGGCCCGTCGGCCAGCACCGAGGATGCTGCGCGCCCGGTGAGCAGGCCCACCGCCATCGGTGTCGATTTCGGCACCACCAACACCGTGGTGGCGATCGGCGATGGCAGCGATCAGGCCCGGTTGGTGTCCTTCGAGACGCCTTATGGGCCTACCGCGACCTTCCGCTCGGCCTTGAGCTTCAATCATGACCCGACCGAATCAACCGGGCGGGCGGTGAACGCGGGGCCGTGGGCGATCAAGGCTTATCTGGACGATCCGGGCGAAACCCGTTTCATCCAGTCGTTCAAGAGCTATGCGGCCAGCTCCCTTTTCAAAGAGACCCAGGTGCTGGGTCGCCGCTACAGCTTCGAGGATATGCTGGCGGAATTCCTGCTGCGGCTGCGCGATAAAAGCGGCGGGGCGTTGGCAGCTGCCGGCGGGCGCGTCATCGTCGGGCGGCCGGTGCGGTTCGTGGGCGCGAGCAACGATGATGCGCTGGCGCTGAAGCGTTACCAGGCCGCGTTCGAACGGCTGGGCTTCACCGACATTCTTTATGCCTATGAACCGGTTGCCGCGGCCTTCTTCTTTGCGCGGCGCCTGGTACACGACGCTACGGTCTTGGTCGCCGACTTCGGCGGCGGCACCAGTGACTTTTCCATCATCCGCTTCGAGCGCAAGGGCGGGATGCTCGGTGCCCGCGCCCTCGGCCAATCCGGCGTGGGTATCGCGGGAGACGCCTTCGACTACCGCATCATCGACAACCTGGTCTCGCCGGCTCTGGGCAAAGGATCGAGCTATCGCGACCTGAACAAGGTCTTGTCGGCACCCAATCGCTTCTACACCAGCTTCGCACGGTGGGACCAGCTGGCCCTGATGCGCACCTCGCGGGACATGCGCGACATCCGCACCCTGGCGCGCAAATCCCTGGAGCCGGAAAAGATCGCCAGGCTGGTCGAGCTGCTCGATGACAACTATACGTATCTTCTCTATCAGGCGGTCTCGACGCTGAAGGAGACGCTGTCAGTTCAGACGAGCGCACGGTTTGAATTCAACGCCGGCGGGATCTGCTTGGAGGCGCTGGTGGAACGCTCCGCCTTCAACGGCTGGATCGCTCGCGAGCTGGCCGCGATCGAAGCCGCCGTCGATGAAGCCATGGCCGACGCCGATCTGACGTCCAATCAGATCGACTGCGTCTTCCTGACCGGCGGTTCATCCTTCGTCCCGGCCGTACGCGCCATCTTCGAGGCGCGCTTCGATGCCGACAAGATAGCCACGGGCGCGGAATTACAATCGATAGCGTCCGGGTTGGCCCTCATGGGCGCGGAGGCGGATATCGAGCGCTGGTGCGAGAGGGCGGGGTGAGGCGGCTCACGTGCCGGCTGCAAGCCGGAGCGTACTGGCGAGCGCCGCGGCCAGTGCCAGGGCGGCGCCGATGAGCAGTCCGACGGACTCCGCCTCGGCGGGTACCAGGCGAAAGATCAACGCCGCCGCGGCCGCGCCGGCCGTCATGCCGATGAGCCGCGCGATCGCCAGCATCCCGCCTGCTGCACCCGCTCGTGAGCGCGGCGCCGACGACAGCATCGTGCGATTGTTCGGCGATTGAAATAAACCAAAGCCGAGACCGCACAGAGCCATACGCCAGCCGATCGCCACGGGCGTGCCATCGGCCGGCAGCGCTGCAAGCAGCGCGAGACCCGCCGCCAAGGTGACGAGGCCTATGCCGCCGAGAATGCCGGCCGGCACCCGATCGGACAGGCGGCCTGCCACGGGTGCGATCAAGCCCAAGGCCACCGGCCAGGGCGTCATCAGCAAACCCGTTTCGATCTGGGTGCGATGCAGGATGGATTCGAAATAAAACGGCAAGGCCAGGAACGCCAGCGTGTAGGCGGCAAAGGAACACACCGAGGTCGCCATCGACAGCGCGAACACGCGAATACGCAACAGATCGAGCGGAATCAACGGCTCGGGCGCACGCGCTTCGCGATGGATCAAATACGCCCCGGCGGCGCACGCTGCAGCGAGCAAACATACCGTCACGGCGGCGCCCGCGCCCGGGTGCGCGAATGAGTCGATGCCGATGAAAAACAGGCCGAACATCAGGGCGTTGAGGAGGGCGCTCGGCCAATCGAACGCGCGCGCCGAGCGTTCGGATTCCGGCAGGGCGCGCGCCGCCACCACGGCATTGAAAAGGCCGAGGGGCACGTTCACCGCAAACAACCACTGCCATGAGCCGGCGGCCAGAATCGCCGCTGCCAGACTGGGCGCCAGTGCCGCAGCGACCGAGACGATGAACGCATTGATCCCGACGCCGCGTCCCAGCAGGGCTCGCGGGTAGGTGAATCGAATCAAGGCGCCGTTGACACTCATCAATCCGGCCGCTCCCAGTCCCTGCAGGGTCCGCGAGATGACCAGTGCCGTGAGACTGCGCGAGAGGGCGCAGGACAGCGAGCCGAGGACGAAGACGGCGAGGCCGGCTTGATACACGCGGCGATAGCCGATGCGCTCGCCCGCCGAGGCGAGCGGCAACAAAGTCACGACGATGGCGAGTTGATACGCGTTGACTATCCACACCGATTCGGCCGGTGTCACTCGAAGCGACGCAGCGATCGACGGCAGCGCAATGTTGGCCACCGAGGTATCGAGCACGGACATGCCGATACCGAGAGCAATGGCCAGCATGGACCAGTAGCGTCGGGGCGTCGGCAGTCCATCATCGTACAAAGGGGTCGCTGCTGCGTTCACCGGTCGTCTCTAGATTCCGCCAAACCAGTTTTCCCCGGAATTTTCCCAGTAACCGCCGGGATATTTGTTGGTGACCTCGATGGCGGTGATCCACTTGGGGTTTTTGTAGCCGAGCTTCGTGGCCATGCGCAGCCGCAGGGGAAAGCCGAAGGGATCGGCGAGCGGCGCACCGGCATAGGCCGTCGCCAGCAGCGTTTGCGGGTGCAGTGCCGTCGCCATGTCGATGCTGCTCGGGTAGTCGTCCGCCGTTTTGAAGGCGACATATTTGGCGCCGAGATCGGCGCCCACCCGCTCGAGGAAACTGCGCAGCGTCGGGCCCGACCATTCCCCGATGTAATCCCAGCCTTCCACGCAAATGTGCCGGATCACCATGTCCGTCACGGGCAGCGTCGCGAGGCGCTGGGCGGTCCACGGGCGTTTGTCGCGGATGAGACCGGCCAGTTCCAAGCGCCAACCTTGTCCATCGACCGGCTTCAATTCGGTGATGTCGAAGTACGCATTGAACTTCGGCGGCTTCAAGATCATCGAGGCGGGATAGGTAGGCGCCAGCTTGGTCGGATCGAACAGTGCTGCCTGCACGCGATCGTTCCAGGTCGATACCCAGTTCAGCGCCCTGCCGACCGAGGTGGATGAACTCACGTCGCAGCCCGTCACCATGGCCAATGCACCCAAGGACAGGCCGCCGCGGATGAAACCGCGGCGCTCGAGCGAGCGCAGCAACGGCCGATGATCGTCCAGAACGCCGGGGTTCGGCGGTTTCGCGGGACGGAACGGCGATTTCATGGCCGCATCGCCCGTGCGGCCACGCGCGGTCCACCGCTCAACATGGCCCACAAGGTGCGTGGCACGAGCACGGATAATGCAACGTGCACGAGGAGAAAACCCACGATGGTCGACATGCCGATGAAATGCTCGAGGCGCACGGCTTGAAAGCCGCCGAGCAGGCCGACGGCGCTTGAGAATTGGATGGGTTTCCATAGCAGCAGCCCGGTGAACACCTGCCAGACGGCCGCCACCATCACGACGATGTACAGCAGCTTCTGCACGGCGTTGTACATCGTCAGATCGGCATGATCGATTTTAAAATGCACGGTGTCGCGCACCGTCGCGACGAGGTCACGCAGGCGAATCGGCAACAAGCGCTCGCGAAACCGGCCCGTCCACAGGCCGTAGACCGAATACGCCAGTCCATTCAGCGCCAACAGCCACATGCCGGCAAAGTGCCACAAGAGGCTCGCCACTGCCCAACTCCCGATTCGGAAGATGGGTGCGACATGCGTGCCGTGAAAAATCACGTCATCGTCGTATATCGCCCAGCCCGAGCCGATCATCACGAACATCACGGCGGCGTTGATCCAATGCATGACGCGGACGGCGAGCGGGTGTAGGCGGCGGGTGGCAGTGGTGACGCGCATCGGGTTAGTGGGACGGGCGCGCCAACCCCATTTCTATGAACTCGCCCGCGCCGAGCGTACCGATCGCGGTACCCTGGTACGTCGGAAAGCCATCCAATTGGGCCGCGTTGAATGTCATGATTTCCAACTCGTCGCCGAGCAGCGCCATGGCGTCGACCGGTACCGCAATGGAGCGCGCGCCGATGCCGAAAAACCCACCGTACGTCATGACGATCTCGATGCCGCCTCCCGACCGTATCACCGCGGCCACGTGCCCGACCAGCGGCCGGCTCTCGCCCGGCAGCAGCACCGGGCGTTCGATGAGATCGCCGACGCGCACCGGCTGCGGAAAGCGCTGCGCAGCGCGCGTCGTCCCGTGCACGATGCTCGGCATCCCGTCGGTTTGAGACTGCGCAAGACTGCCGACCAACAGCGCGGCAACGCCGGCGCACAGGGCGGTCGTGCGATCGGCGCGCACCTTCAAGCCAGCAGCCGTCGAACGAGCGGAATGACCTCGTGGCCGTACAGCCCGATGCTGTGCATCGATTTTTCGTGCGCGAGCGAGCCTGCGCTGTATTTCAGGTCGAAGCGCGCGAGGCCGAGCGCTTTGACGGTGACGGCGATTTTGCGAGCAACGGTTGCCGGTGCCCCCACGTATAGCGAGCCTTGATCGACTTCCTGATCGAATTCCGTACGACTCATGGGCCCCCACCCGCGCTCGGCTCCGATGCGATCGCGCATGCGCTTAAAATGCGGCCATAGCTCCTCTTGGGCTTGTGCATCGGTTGCCGCCACGTAGCCCGGCGAATGGACGCCGATCGGCTGCGGGGTTTTGCCGGCCTGCGCGAGCGCGCGACGATACAAATCCACATGAGGGGCGAACCGTAACGGATTGCCGCCGATGATGGCCAGCATCATCGGCAAACCGTAGCCGGCGGCGCGGACCACGGATTTCGGGCTGCCCCCGACGCCCACCCAGGTCTTCAGGGGACCGAACTCGATGGTCGGGTACACCCGTTGATTCGACAGCGGGGGCCGGGTCGTCCCGCTCCAGGTGATCGGCTCCTGCGCGATCAGGGCCACGAATAAATTGAGCTTTTCCTCGAACAATTCTTCGTAGCGGTCGAGGTCATAGCCGAATAGAGGAAACGACTCCGTGAACGAACCGCGTCCTAGAATCGCCTCGGCTCGACCTTGCGATGCGGCGTCCAGGGTGGCGAAGCGTTGGAACACGCGAATCGGATCGTCCGAGCTCAGGACGGTGACGGCGGAACCCAGGCGGATGCGCTGCGTACGGCTTGCGATGGCCGCGAGCACCACTTCAGGCGCCGACACGGAGAAATCGCTGCGATGATGCTCGCCGACGCCGAAGAAATCGACCCCCGCCTCGTCGGCCAGCACGGCCTCGGCGATCACGTTGCGGATTACCTGCGCGCCGTGCAGCGGACCACCATCCGCTCCGCCGGTCACGTCGCCAAAGGTATCCAGTCCGAGTTCGATAGGCGCCGCCATTGGTTCACGGTAGCACGACTCTCAGCCCGGCTTGCGCTCCACCACCTTCTTGGCGAGTTCGGCCAGCTGCGCCAAATCCATCTCATCCGAAGGTACCTCGATGATTTCTTCGACCGCCGCGGCCGGTGCCGGCCGGGGTCTGGCGGGGGCCGGGCGCGGCGCGGGGGCAGGCGCCGCCGGTCGTGTCGGGCCTGCGGGCCGTGTTTCGCCCGATTTGTACGGCAACGCGTCGGGTGTCGGCTTGACCCACTCCGTGACCTGGTCCATCCAGCGTTGATAGCGATCGAAAGTCCACATGCCTTCCTCGCCGCCCGACTGCAATACATTGGGAATCTGGCTGAAGTTGCCCGCCCGGATCGTGCCCCTCGCACCCGAACTCGGCAGCAGTATTTCGCAGCGTGGAACCCGCAGACCATGAGAGGCGAGAAAATCGAGGCGCTGACAACTGATGCCCACCAAGCAGTCGGCCAGTTGGGCGCGCACGCTCGCTTGCAGGTCCGCGGCAAAGGACATGCATAGGCGACTGAGTGCCTCGGCGCAATTGGCCGAATGCATGGTGGCCAGGACCAGGTGTCCGGTCTCCGCCGCATTCAGTGTAAGCCGCATGATCTCCGGGGTGCGCATTTCGCTGATGACGAGTACATCCGGGTTCTCGCGCAGCGCGTCGGTGATTCCCTGCTCGAAACTGGGTGCGTGGGTGGGAATTTCGCGCTGCCGGATGTGCGAGAGACGGTTGTTGTAAATATATTCGAGCGGACTTTCCAGGGTGACGATGTGCCGCGCGCGCGAGGCGTTGATCTCCTCGATCAAGGCCGCCAGGGTGGTGGATTTTCCCGAGCCGGTGGGGCCTGAGATGATGACCAGGCCGGTCGGGGCCTCGGTCAGCTTACGAAAATCCGGATGTAAATTGCAGGCACGAATATCCTTGATGGATGCGGCCAGCAGTCTGATGGCGATGGCGAGGCCGCGCACGGTCTTGAAAAAACTCGCGCGCGTTCGCACACCGCGAATGGACATCGCCATGTCGGCCGACCCGCGCTCCTTGAATTGATCCCAGCCCTCGGTCCCGAGGAGCTCGCGGGCGGCCTGCGTCAGCTGCTCGCCCGCAATTGCGCCCCCGACGGTCTGTAGATCCCCGCGCACCCGTACCACCAATGGGGTGTTGGTTTCCAGGTGGAGGTCGCTCGCTCCAAGCGCCCGTCCCCGCTCGATCCAATCCTCGAAATGACTCATCATCGAGCTCCGGAGCGCTGCGCGGTTGCAGCGCCATGATAATCTTCGCACCCGCTTCACCAAGGTGTGCCATGGCTCGGGCAAGGACAGTGTATGCGAAGCTTGGGTTCGATCGATAAACGACGGTATTGCGGCGCTGCCATGAACAAGCGGTCTTGAACATGTCGTCGGATATCGCCATTGCCCAGCAGGCAGTGCTCAAACCGATTACGGACATTGCACAATCGGTGGGAATTCCTGCCGACGCGCTCGATGTGTATGGACGCTACAAGGCCAAGGTGGCGCTGCCGTTCGTCGCGAGCCTCGAGTCCCGGCGCAGCGGCCGGCTGATCTTGGTGTCTGCCATGAGCCCGACGCCGGCCGGTGAGGGCAAGACCACCACCACGGTGGGCTTGGGCGATGCGCTCAACCGCATCGGCAAGAAAGCGGTGATTTGTCTGCGCGAACCGAGTCTCGGTCCGGTGTTCGGTTTGAAAGGCGGCGCCGCAGGCGGCGGGCGCGCGCAAATCGTGCCGATGGAGGACATCAACCTGCACTTCACCGGCGATTTTAGCGCCATCGCGTTGGCGCACAATTTATTGGCGGCGCTCATCGACAATCACCTCTATCACGGTAACGCGCTCGACATCGACGTCGACACCATCGCGTGGAAGCGGGTGATCGACATGAACGACCGCGCCTTGCGGGAGATCTCCATAGGACGCGGGAGTCGCGCGAACGGTGTATCCCGCGACGACGGCTTCGACATCGTGGTCGCGTCCGAAGTGATGGCCATCTTCTGTCTCGCGACCAGCCTGCTCGACTTGCAGCAGCGGCTTGCCAACATCGTGATCGGTTACACGCACGCCGGCGCCGCCGTGCGGGCGAGCGATCTCAAAGCAGCGGGTGCGATGACGGTGCTGCTGCGCGACGCCTTGAAACCCAATCTCGTGCAGACGTTGGAAAACAATCCGGCGTTCATCCACGGCGGTCCCTTCGCGAACATAGCGCATGGCTGTAATTCGGTGCTTGCCACGCAGACTGCCCTGAAACTCGCCGACTACGTCGTCACGGAGGCGGGATTCGGCGCGGATCTCGGCGGTGAAAAATTCGTCGACATCAAGTGTCGCAAGGCGCGGTTGACACCAGCCCTGGTGGTGGTGGTCGCTACGGTTCGAGCGCTCAAATATCACGGCGGCTGCGAACTCGGTGGGCTGCAAGAGGAAAACTTGGCGGCGGTGGAGCGGGGAATGTCGAATTTGGAGCGGCACGTGCACAACGTCCAAACTCATTACGGGTTGCCTTGTATCGTCGCGGTCAATCATTTCACGCACGACACGGCGGCGGAATTCGCGCTCATCCGCCGCCGGTTGGCAGACCTCGACGTGGTGGCGGTCTCGGCACGGCATTGGGCCGAAGGGGGCGCCGGTGCCGAGGAGCTGGCGCGCGCGGTGGTCTCGCTCGCCGAACCTGCGCAGCGTATGGAGCATCCCGGCCGAGACTTTCATTACGTTTACGAGGACGACGTGCCGCTGTGGGACAAGCTCGAGGCGGTGGCGTTGAAGATTTACGGAGCGGCCGCGGTCAGCGCGGATGCGAACGTGCGGGCTAAAATCGAGCGACTGCAAGCCGACGGCTACGGGCATTACCCCATATGCATCGCCAAAACCCAATATTCGTTTTCCACCGATCCGAAGCGCCGCGGTGCGCCCGCAGGACACGTGCTCGATGTTCGCGACGTGCGCTTGGCGGCGGGGGCCGAGTTCGTGGTCCTACTATGCGGCGACGTGCTGACGATGCCCGGGTTACCGAAATCGCCCGCCGCCGAACGGATCGGCATCGATGCCGCCGGCCGCGTCGTAGGCCTATTTTAGGCCCCATGGTCGGATTTGACCCGATAGTTGGGAATGTATACGCTTCAAGGAAGAACGTCGGTATGAATCGCTCTTCGCCACGTTCTAGCCCCTCGTTTCGGAAGCATTTGGCGGAATTTGTGTACAAAAACCTAATCCGTGTCGCCAGCCGGACTCGGGGTTGGATATGCTGAACTGGGCCATCGAATGACTCCATGTCACCCATTAGAGGATTTTTTGGATGCGCTACCGTTGCGGTGTCGATGTCGGCGGAACATTTACCGATCTTCTACTCTTCGACGACGACACGGGGGCGTTTTGGCGCCATAAAACTCCGTCGACGCCGCAGGACAGTTCGGAAGGGATTCTGAACGGCGTAGAAGCGATCTGCCGTTCGGCAAAAATTTCGCCCTCCGAAATCGGTGTCTTCCTGCACGGCACGACGGTGGCCACCAACGCCGTATTGGAAGGCAAGGGCGCACGGGTCGGCTTGGTGACCACCGACGGCTACCGTCAGGTGATGCACATTGCGCGCAGCTTCGTGCCGGGCGGCCTCGCAGGCTGGATCATCTGGTCGAAACCGGAATTGTTGGTCAAGCTCGAGGACACCGCTGAAATCGGCGGGCGGATGTCCTCCGCCGGCAAGGAGCTTCGGCCGCTCGACGAAGCGCAAGTGCGAACCCAACTGCATTACTTGAAGAGCCAGAACGTGGAAGCGCTGACGATCTCACTCATCAATGCGTATCTGAACGGAGCGCACGAATTGAAAGTCGCCGAACTGGCGCGCGAGATCATGCCGGACATCCCGATTTCCTTGAGCCACCTGGTGCTGCCGGAAATGCAGGAGTACGAGCGCACGTTGACCACGGTGGCCAACGCCGCAGTGCGCCCCGTGGTGGGACGCTATGTGCGCAACTTGCGCGCCCGGCTCGAAAAAATCGAAATGAAAGGGCGTTTATCGCTGTTGCGCTCGGACGGCGGCTTGATGTCGTCGCAGAAATCCGAAGAACACCCGGTCGCGCTGCTCATGTCCGGCCCCGCGGGCGGCGTGACGGGCGCCCTCTGGGTTGCCAAAAATGCGGGTATCAAAAACATCCTCACCCTCGACGTGGGTGGGACGTCCACCGATGTGGCGTTGATCGAAAACGGTGAGCCGCGCCGCGTGCGCACCACCGAAGTGGGTCATTTGTCGGTTCGTGCGTCCTCGCTGGATGTAAAAACGGTGGGTGCGGGCGGCGGCTCGATCGCCTACGTACCGGCGCTCACCAAGGCACTGCGGGTCGGTCCGCAGTCGGCCGGCGCGGTGCCGGGTCCGGCGGCCTACGGCAAGGGCGGCGTGTTGCCCACCGTCACCGACGCCAACGTGGTGCTCGGCTACCTCCCCGAAAATTTGTTGGGCGGCGCGTTCAAGTTGGACCGCGCGGCTGCCAAGACCGCCATTCAAACCATCGCCGACGGTCTCGGCATCAGCCTCATGAGTGCCGCACGCGGCATCGTCGATGTGGTCAACGAGAACATGTTCGGCGCGCTGCGCATGATCTCGGTTCAGCAAGGTTACGATCCGCGCGAGTTCGCGTTGATGGGCTTTGGCGGTGCAGGCCCTTTGCACGTCAACGCCGTGGCGCGGCTGATGGGCTCCTACCCGGCCATTTCGCCGGTTTCCCCCGGCGTGCTGTGTGCGCTCGGCGATGCCACCACGCGCATGCGTTTCGAAACCGCGGCGTCCCTGTCGCGGCTGGCCTCGCAGACCACGGGTACCGAGGTGGCCGAGTTGTTGCGCGGTATGGAGGCGCAGGTGCGTGCCGGATTGCGCGCCGACGGCCTCAGCGATGCCGAAATCGAAGTGGCCTTCGAGATCGATGTCCGCTACAGCGGCCAAGCCTTCGAAGTGCCGCTGTCCGTGACGTTGGACGAGTTGGCGGCAGGAGGACTCGCCGCGGTGGCCAAGCGGTTCGACGACGAGCATCATCGCCTATTCACGTTCAACATGGATGTCGAACATGAATTCGTCAACCTGCGCGCGGTTGCCTTGGGACGCCAACTCGAGCTGCCGTCGGCACCGCTCAAGCGCGGCAACGGCAATCCGATCGGCGCCAAGATACGCGATCACGAATTGTGGATCGACGGTGGTGCGAAAGCCGCCGTGATTTACGATCGGGCCCGCCTGCTCGCGGGGGACGTCATCGTGGGACCCGCCGTGGTCGTCGAAATGGACTCGACCACGCTCATCGAGCATGGCCACGAAGCGAAAGTCGATGATTTCGGCAACATCTTGATCATGCCGGTATGAGCACGGGTCCACAGCACCCACCGCTACTTTTCATCACGGAGAATTCCTAATATGGCCCGCATCGTCGAGACTCATCCGAAGCCGTTCGTCACGGTTGATATCGATCCGGTGACGCTGGACATCATCGAAAACGCGCTGCGTAATGCCCGCGTGGAAATGGATACGACGCTGGTGCGCACGGCGATGTCGCCGGGCATACGCGAGCAAGGCGATGCGTTCCCGCTCATTGCCGACCCGAAGGGCCGCATGATCGTCGGGCAATTCGGTTCCTACATCGGCCCGTTTCTCGACGGGTACGATGGGACGGTCGAGGAGGGCGACATGTTTTTGCTCTCGGATCCGTACTCGGTGGCCGGCGCGATCAGTCACAACAACGACTGGATGGTCCTGTTACCCGTATTCAAGGACGGACGGTTGGTGGCCTACACCTCGATGTTCGGTCATCAATCGGACATCGGCGGCATGGTGCCCGGTTCGATGCCCATCAATGCCACGACGATCTTTCAGGAAGGTGTGCGTATTCCGCCGCTCAAGATCTACAAGAAGGGCGTTTACAACGAGGACCTCATCGAGATCATCATGCATCAGGTGCGCACGCCCGAGTGGTGCCGCGCAGACCTGAATGCGTTGATCGGCTCGTGTCGGGTGGCCGCCCGCCGCATCATCGAAATGACCAAGCGCTTCGGCGATGATGTGTTCATTTCGGCGTGCGACGACCTGCTGGCGCGCAATCATCGTGCGATGAAGCAGCTCATCGAGACCCAGATCGGCGACGACAAGGTGAGCTTCGAAGATTACATCTGCGATGACGGCATGGGTCGCGGCCCGTACAAGATCAAATGCACCATGTGGCGCGAGCACGGCAAAGTGGTTCTCGACTTCGACGGAACGGACCCGCAGAGCCGAGCATCGATCAATTTCTACCTGAACGAGAATATGCTGCGGATGTTTTTCGGCATCTACATGATCATGGTCTTCGATCCGCAAATTCTGTTCAACGACGGCTATTACGACCTGATCGACGTCCGCATTCCGAAGGGTTCGCTGCTCAAGCCGACGTTCCCGGCCGCGCTGTCCGGTCGTACCCATGCCCTGGGGCGGATTTTCGACATCCTGGGCGGCCTCCTCGGTCAAAAAACACCGGCGTTTCTGACGGCGGCGGGTTTTTCGTCCTCGCCGCACTTGTTTTATTCGGGCACCGATGCGCAGGGCAAGTATTTTCAGTTGTTCCAGATCGGTTTCGGCGGCATTCCCGGTCGTCCCATGGGCGACGGGCCGGACGGGCACTCGCTGTTTCCCAATTTCACGAACGTGCCCAACGAGTTCCTGGAACGCTATTTTCCGCTGGTCATCGAGCGCTATGAGACCGTGGCAGATACGGGCGGTGCCGGATTGCACCGAGGTGGCAACGGCATACGCATGTCGTTCCGTTTCCTCGAGCCCGGCATGATCGCCATACACGACGATCGTTGGTTCGTGCCGCCGTGGGGAGTCAATGGCGGCGCCCCCGGGGCTCGCGCCCGTAAGATCATTGAAAAGCCCGACGGCTCGACCCGCACGGTCCCCAATAAAGTGGAGGATTTGGCGGTCGAGGCGGGCGATATCCTGCATTTCATCACCTGGGGCGGCGGGGGCTGGGGCGACCCCTTGGCACGCGACCCCGAATTCGTGGCGCTCGAGGTACGGCGCGGCTTGGTGACCGAAAAGGGCGCCCGTTCCTACGGCGTCGTGGTCACCGAAGGCGGTGCCGCGGTGGATGCCGCCGCGACCGCGAGCTTGCGGGCCGAGATGAAGGCGGTGCAAAAACCGGGCGTAGTGTTCGACTATGGCCCGAGCATCGAGGAGTTGCGTAAGAACTGTCTGGCCGAAACCGGATTGCCCGCACCGCTGGCGCCGCAGTGGAGCGAGAACCCAAAAGCTACGATGGCATGACCACGGCGCTGCAGGATAATTACGCCAAAGGCGGTTTTGGACTGCGGTTGCAACCCGGGCGCCGGGCGGCGCTGCTCGTGATCGATTTCGTCGTGGCCTACATGGCAAAAGAATCGCCGCTATATGCAGGCGTCGAAGCCGCGCGCGACGCCGCGGTATCTTTGTTGATCGCCGCCCGACGCGCAGCCATACCGGTGGTGCACACCTGCGTGGAGTACGAACCGGGCGGGCGCAACGGAGGGGTATTTTTTCGCAAAATACCGGCGTTGCGATGTTTCGAGCGCGGCGCGTTCCCGCAATGGGCGGCCTTCGCCGCAGGACTCGAACCCCTTGCAGGCGAGTCCGTGATCAGCAAGCAATATGCGAGCGCCTTCTTCGGCACCTCACTCGCGTCGCAACTCACCGCCATGCAAATCGACACGTTGCTGATCGCGGGGTTGTCCACCAGCGGTTGCGTACGTGCCAGCGCGGTCGACGCCTGTCAGTACGGGTTCATACCCCTGGTGGTTCGAGATGCGGTAGGCGACCGGGCAGCCGAACCGCATGAGGCAAGCCTTTTCGATTTACAGGCGAAGTACGCCGAGGTGATATCCCTCGGCGACGCGTTGACGTATCTCGCGGGTGGCGCGGCTGTGGTCACCGGCAGTGCGTAGCGGACGCCACCACTGCCGGCGAACTTTCACACTCGATTCTTAAATTACGCTCGCTTCAAAAAGTCCAGCAAGTCGGCGGTGAAGCGTGCCTTCTCGGTGGCATACAGGCCGTGCGGTGCGCCTTCGTATTCGATCAACGTCGAGTGCGCAATGCCCTTGTGGGCGGCGCGTCCCGCCGCATCGATGGGAACCGTCTTGTCGTCGGTTCCATGGATGATGAGGGTTGGTACCGTCACCGCGGGCAGATCAGGACGGAAATCCGTGGTGGCGAACGCGGTGGCGCAATCGAGCGTCGCCTTCAGGCTGGCCTGCATCGCCATCGAGCGATTCCAGTCGAGGAACTCCTGAGTTACCGGGTGCGACAGCATCCCCACCCCCAAGAACTTCTTGAGAAAATCGCCGAAGAACCCAGGGCGGTCCTTGTTGATCCCCTCGGCCATTTGCGCGAAGACCTCGGCATCGGTGCCGTGCGGATTGCTGTCCGTCTTCAACATGTAGGGCACCACCGAAGCGATCAATGCGACTTTGGACACCGACTTGCCTTGGTGTCTCGACATGTAGCGCACCACTTCACCGCCGCCCATCGAAAAACCGACCAGTGCCGCATCCTTGGCGCCGGTTTGTTCGATGACTGCAGCCAAGTCATCGGTCAGAGTGTTGTAGTCATATCCCGTCCACGGTTGCGAGGACCGGCCGAAGCCGCGACGATCGTAGGCAATGGTTTGATAACCGGCGTTGGCCAGCGCCATCGCTTGGTCGTCCCAGCTGTCGGCGGTCAGCGGCCAGCCGTGAATGAGAATGACGGGTCTGCCCGAACCCCATACTTTGACGTACAGAGATGAATCGTCGTGAGTTTTGATGTATTTCATTTCTAACATAATAAATCGCCGGGTCTTTCGGACGCTGTCGGTTAGCGCGACGTCGATCCGTCAGCCGGCAGCTACAGCAGCGATCGATGCGATCAGATTGGCGCATTCCATCGCCGGCGCCACGTCCGAGCATGGCGCCGCACCGGCCCGCGGATCTGTGACGGGACACTCGGTTCCGCGCTGCGCCTCGCACCCTGCGTTGCATTAAAGAATACATTCTCCGGTGCCGATATGAATACAGGGCTAGCGAGCCCCACGCATCCTTCATGCACCACCATTCGAGCAAGTCGTGAACGCAACGGTTTTCGCCGCGGTCGGTATTAAAAGCGAACATGGGATTTCGCAGGCCAAACTCGCTCGACTCGAGGATTATTTTCGGATCACTACCGAACAACTTCCCATTGGTATCGCTCACATCGATGCCGCTCTGCGTATCACGCGCTTGAACGACGCGCTCTGCACCATGCTGGGCTACGATGCGGACGAACTGATCGGGCGTGGATTCAACGAATTGACCCATCCGCACGACATACTCGGCAGCGCGGTCGCCTTGCAGCGCATGCAGAAGGGCAGCGTACCGGCCTATGCCATCGAAAAACGCTACATCAAGAAAGACGGTGCCAGTCTGTGGGTGCGCGTGAATGTGGCGACCCTGAACACGTCGGAGGGCGATTTCGAAGGGTCCGCGGTCATCGTCGAGGACATCCACGAACGCAAGAGCGCCGAGGCGGAAATCCAGCGGGTGCACAGTGAACTTTTGAAGGCGTCCCGCCAGGCGGGCATGGCGGAAGTCGCCAACAACGTGCTGCACAATGTCGGCAATGTCCTCAACAGCGTCAACGTGTCGGCGTGCCAGCTGGCGGCGAACATCCGGGCCGCAAAGGTCGACGCGCTGGGTCGATGCGTCACCCTCTTGCAGGAAAACTCGCATCGATTGGCGCAATTTTTGACCGACGATGCGCGGGGGAGGAACATCCCGGCCTTCCTGCAGCAGTTGACCGATTACATGCAGGAAAACCAACGTTCGTCGCTCGATGAACTTGCCTGCCTGACGCAGAACATCGAGCATATCAAACACATCGTGACCGCCCAGCAAAGCTTCGCGGGACAGCACGGGGTGACCGAAACGCTCGAGGTTGCCGCGCTCGTGGAGGACAGTCTGGCCATGAATCGCGGCGCGTTCGAGCGACACGGAATCATGCTGGTGCGCCGCTTCGATGACGTCCCGCCAATTACCGTCGATCGGCACAAAGTTCTGCAAATACTCATCAATCTCGAGCGCAACGCCAAAGATGCCTGCGACGCGGCGCGCCGCCGCGACAAGGTGGTGACGGTCAGTATCGTGCGCTGCGCCCTCGGGGTCCAGATCCGGGTGATGGATAACGGCATCGGTATCCGCGCCGAACATGCGAATCGTCTCTTCACGCATGGATTCACCACCAAGCGGGACGGTCATGGCTTCGGTCTGCATGGCGGCGCTCTGGCAGCCAAGGAACTCGGCGGCTCGCTCGAGGCCAGCAGTGCGGGGCTCGGTCAGGGAGCCACGTTCGTCCTGTCGCTGCCGCTCGAGCCGTCCCGAAGCGCTCCGTGACGACTTCGGCGCTGCGCGTCAACCGCCGTATTCTCGTCATCGACGACAATCCAGCGATCCATCGGGATTTCCGCAAGATTCTGGCACCGACCGGCGTCGGTGACCGGCAGCTCGCAGAGCTCGAGCAGGCTCTCTTCGGTGTTTCGGAAGCCACCTCCGTCCGTGCCGAGTTCGCCATGGATTCGGCGCTGCAGGGACGTGAAGGCGTCGAGCGCGTGCAGGCGGCGAGCCGTGCCGGTGCGCCCTATGCCGTGGCATTCGTCGACATGCGTATGCCGCCTGGATGGGACGGCTTGGAAACGATCGAACGTCTGTGGGCGGTGGCGCCGGATCTGCAAGTGGTGATCTGTTCGGCCCACTCGGATCACGATTGGTCCGACGTGGTCAAACGTCTGGGCCACTCCGACCGGCTGCTGATTCTCAAAAAGCCATTCGAACCCATCGAAGTTCTACAGTGCGCCAGTGCGCTCACCGCCAAATGGCAAAACGAACGTCTGGTCCTGCGGCAAATCGAAAGTCTGGAACACGTGGTTGAAACGCGAACCACAGGACTGGAAGCAGCCGCCACGCAATTACGGCATCTCGCGACTCACGATGCCCTGACGAATTTACCGAATCGCATCTTATGGGACGACCGCTTGCAGCAGGCCATCAACCAGTGCCCGGCCGCCCAAGAGTTCGCCGTGCTCATGATCGATCTCGATCGGTTCAAGTCAATCAACGATTCGTTGGGACATGGCGTGGGCGATCAAGTACTGCAGGAACTGGCTCGCCGCCTGACCAGCGTGTTGCGCGCGACCGATACGGTGGCACGATTTGGTAGCGACGAATTCGTCATGATCGTCCAGCCGATCGGAGCGCGCGACGAGGTGGAACTCGCGACGCTGAAGATCGTGCAGGCGCTGACGCCGACGGTGCGCACGGACGGAGCCGAATTGCATGTCACGGCAAGTATCGGCATTGCTTTCTATCCGGCCGACGGCCGTACGCTCGACACGTTGGTTGCCCATGCGGATGCCGCCATGTACAGCGCCAAACGACAAGGCCGCAACAATGCCAGACACTATGCCGCGGGAATGGATGCGCAAACCAAGGACCGGGCGCATTTGGAAAACGATCTGCACGACGCCCTCGCCGCCAACCAATTCGAGCTCCTCTACCAGCCCAAGGTGGACATCAGCACCGGAACCTTTCACAGCGCGGAGGCACTGATACGGTGGCATCACCCCACTCGCGGCCTCGTGTCGCCGGCACAATTTATCCCTCTGGCGGAGGAAAATGGCCTCATCGTCTCCATCGGTCGGTGGGCGATCGCCGAGGCGTGCCGACAGGCTCGCGCATGGCAACGTGCGCAACTGCCGCCGATCCGAGTCGCGGTCAATTTGTCGGCATCTCAATTCCGACACGGAAGATTGCTCGAGAACATCAGCGACTCGCTGGCGGAAACTGGATTGGAGGCGCGTCACCTGGAGGTCGAATTGACCGAAAGCGCCGTCATGACCAATCCGGAGGACTCCGTGCTCATCCTCGAACGCTTGAGCACGATGGGTGTGGCGGTGTCCGTGGACGATTTTGGTACCGGCTATTCGAGCATGAGTTACCTGCGAAGATTTCCGATCGACAAGTTGAAAATCGATCGGGCCTTCATCCGCGAGGTCATCACGCGGTCGGACGATGCCTCGATCGTGCAGGCCATCATCTCGCTGGCCCACGGACTACGGTTGAAGGTGGTCGCCGAAGGGGTGGAAACCAGCGATCAACTCGAGTTCTTGAGGAAGCTGGGCTGCGATCAATACCAGGGTTTTTATTTCAGCGTGCCGCTGCAGCCGGCGGCATTCGAGGATCTTTTACGTCGACAGAGTCAGAACCAGGCCACTCTCACCCGCGCGGAGGCGGACCGCACGCACAGCAAATTGGCGGCGTATCGGCGCCGTTGACCTTGCTTGGGTCCGCGCCATGAGAGCGGCGCGTTTCCTCGTCTGGTGCGTGGTGCTCGGCATCCTGTTCGCATTTCGCTCTGCCTTCATTCCGCTGGCTCTCGCGCTGCTGTTCGCCTTGCTGC
>CAZZXZ010000050.1:0-3168 GCA_964658135.1 uncultured Acetobacteraceae bacterium
CGTTGTGGTGATCCATGGGCCGCTTTCAAGTGGGTGCGACCATTGCGCGAACGTGTGTCGCCGCAGCATTGCTGCATGCCGCATCGGCCCCTGCGCGGACCGCGCCCACAGCCGCCGAAAAACCACCCGCGTCTCCCGCTGCCGTTCCACCGGGCCGCGGCGACGCGGTCATCGTCCAACTCGAGGTGCCCAAGCACACGCTTTACGTGGGAGAGAGCGTTCCCGCGGAAATCATCGTCGGTGCGCCCACCCGCTATGGACGGATGCCGGGACAGATGACCAGCTTTTGGGATACGGCCGGAGGATTGTGGATGCGCGGCGCGCTCAATGGCAAGGTCGGCTCGGCCTTTACCTCGACGGCCTCGCAGCATGGCGGCCAGGAAACGACCCTCTTCTCGATCATCACCAACTTGATGCACATGGGCATGATCATCGTCGGCTTGGACTACGGTTTTCAGGGACAGATGGGTGTCGACGTGGTTCGCGGCGGATCGCCTTACGGCGCGACGACCATCGCCGCCGGTGACGGTAGTCGCCAACCCAGTGAACAGGAACTCGATGGCGCTCAGTATCAAGGCAAGCGGGTGGCATTGATTGCAGCAAAGTTAGCCGTTGGATCCTCGCAATAACGAGTAGGTTGCGCCCCTGAGGTAACCGCAAACGTTCATGCTAAAAATCCATCACCTCGGCCACTCGCAGTCCGAACGGATCTTGTGGCTCTGTGAAGAACTGGGCGTCTCGTACGAGCTTCAAAAATACGTGCGCGATCCTGTAACCCGTTTGTCACCGCCGACGTTGAAGGCGATGCATCCGCTCGGCGCCGCTCCGCTCATCGAGACCGACGGATTGTTGCTGGCCGAATCGGGCGCTATCGTCGAGTTTATTTTGGTTCGGTATGGCGGCGGTCGCTTGCAACACGGGTCGGATCATCCCGATTTCGTTCCGTACATCTATTGGCTCCATTTCGCCAACGGTAATCTTCAGCCGGTCATGGGCCGAGCGATGATGGTGGGGCGGTGCGGGCTACCGTCGGATCATCCGGTTCAAATAGCGGTGCTGGAAAGATTGCACAAGGTGCTGCTGCTGATCGAGGCGCGGCTGGCCAAGACCGATTATCTGGCGGGAACTGAATTTACAGCGGCCGACATCATGAGTGTTTTTTCGCTGACCACCATGCGTCTGTTCCAGCCGGTTGATCTTGTGCCGTATCCGCACATACGTACATATCTTCAACGCATCGGTGAACGGCCCGCTTATCGGCGGGCAATGGCCAAAGGCGACCCCGATCTGACGCCGATGCTGACCTGATGCCGATGCTGACATGACGCGAACTTATCCGGTTGGTCAGCGTCATCCGGTTGGTGAAGTCGCGCCGCGACCCTCCCCTTGTCGGTGGCCGCAGGCTTATCGCAAACTAGCGTCTAACCGATGAATTTCGTTGTTTTTCGATCCATTCTTCCCCGAGATGATCACGAATGCTTTTCAGTTCAGCGGCGGCAGCCTCCCATGTCTGCTTGTGACACGGAGCGCGCAGCAGCATTCGATCCCAAAGGGTGAGCGCTGTTACGACCACGATGACCGGATGGGGCGAAAGCGCCTGTTTCCCGCAGATCGGACACTTGACGGGTATCAAAACGGTGGCGTTGTGTTTCCTTCGTGGAATCCATCGAGAAATATCGAAACGGGCAACATCGGGGGGACGAACCTCATTCGCGATGTCGTCGGTACTGTTCGTGCAGGCAACTATCGTTGCTGAAAGCTCATTCCATAACTTCTCATAATCATCATGTCCACCGCTACTTGCATTGACCTTCAGACGGTCGAGTATGAGTCTTGCTGTAAATAGATTGTGGGCAATACCTTCTTGCAAGGCATAGGCAATGTTCTCCCGTTCCTCTTCCCGGATATCTTCAAGGCGTTTGGCGAGCTCGCGGGTCTTTGCGAGCGAGGCGTATAACGGAGTGACGTCGATGAACGTGACGATGGCTGCGCTCGGTTCCGCAAGTCCTCCTTCGAACACTGGCTGCGAATTGATGCTGATCCAGCGCAATTTAACGCCGCGGGCACGCACGCCCATGATTCGCTGGCTGATAGATTGACCCGTCCGCAAAGTGACGGCGGCCGGATGTTCGTCGCCCGGAAAAGGTGTGCCGTCTTCGCGGATTGCCTGCCACTGGGGATGCCGTGGGGTCTTCCCGCAAAGTTGGTCACGACTCAATCCTAGAATTCGCGCAGCCGCCGGATTCGACTCGATGATCTGTCCGTCTCGAGCGTGGACGACCACTCCTTCAGCCATGGCAATGAAAAGTGTTCGGTAGTGTTCTTCTGCAATCAGGAGTTCCCGCCGCGCGCATTCGCGGGCGGTGATATCGATGCATGCACCCGTCTGCTCCAAGCTATCGGGAGCCGCGCGAACCAAACTGATGTCGTACCAACCGAGCGTGGCATCTTTCCGGCACAGCTGCTGTTCGGTGCGGAAAATCTCCCCGCGAGCGATCACGGGCAGCGCCTTGTCAGCAAACGCCGTAAAGCTTTGCTGGGTCGGGTGTAAGACGCGCGTCGACATTCCGACCACATCCTGAGGCTCGTAACCGAGCATCTGGGCAAAATCTGAATCGCACCCAATGATGATGCGATTCAGAATTCGAACATGGCCGACCGTACGGCTGTCACCCGCCTGTTCCCGATCGTCCGCACGACTATACGAGGTCGTACGGCGAACCATCGAATCCTGCAATAGACGGAGAGGTTCACTCATGACGACGTTCGGCCGCTGCTTTTACTGGTGCACGTCTCGCGCCGAGCCGCGCATGCTGTCCAGCAGCAAACTTCGTGCGCCTTCGGTGGTACCTTGCTCCCAAAGTGACAGTAGAAGCATTGATGAACAAATTCAGGATCGACATGTAGACATTCCCGAAGCGTCAGATGAGATTTATTTTGCCCGATACTGGACTGGAAAAATTGCGTTGTAAAGGCTAGGGCTGCTTTAGAAAAGCTGAAAAAAAAGGCGCTACTGATACTGCATGCGACGTAGTCAATGGGGTCATCGAGATCGCTCCGAACTCATGGCGCAGTTCACTGACCGAGTCGTAGTTCGTTCGCGTTACAACAGCAAACGCTCACGATTGCGATTGCAGGAGATGATCAGATCGTCAGTCAGCGGCCGAA
>CAZZXZ010000050.1:3178-22207 GCA_964658135.1 uncultured Acetobacteraceae bacterium
CGATTGCGATTGCGATTGCAATCGCCAGGCTGCTATCCGGGCGATTCGCATAACGGAACAATTTAGCGGCCTGCGGAATTTTTGACGGGTATTCGGTGTGTTCTTCACTGAATTTTACGCGTGAATGGCGCCATTACGCTGCCGAGCGACGGAACTTTGCGGTCGCGACGACCGTCGATTAGTTCCTGAAATGTCGTAACGGCACGCCGTGACTGGCTGTGGCTGACACGGAATTAGCGCAATGTCCTACATACGCACTGACTTGTTGTCTCTTTAATGCGACGCGTGAACCAGCAGGGCATATTGCCTAGGGTTTTTAGAAACCTGCAATGATTTTCAATAGTTGTGTAAAAGCCACAGAAGGTGTTTTTCTCATGAAGACTTCGTTATGTTTGGGAGTTGCCATCGCCGCCGCGCTTTCAAGTTATTCGGCCGTCGCCTCGGACGATGCCGGCGCGTTTTATATCAGCCCGATGGGCCAGTTTTCCTTGCTCGATAAGGATCGAATTGCCAAGGATGACTTCGGCGCTCAGTTCGGCTTGGGTATGGCACTTCCGCACGGATTCGCGGTGGAAGCGGATTACAGTCGGTCGACTTTTAACGTGACTGGCACCACCTTGACCCAACGCCTCTCTGTGTATTCCCTCGACGTGATCAAGAAGTTCTTCCCGGATTCGGTGGTCCAGCCTTATGTGCTCGCCGGTGGTGGACTCATGCAGGACTCGCTCACCAGGTACCCGCATCAATTTCAAACGTATGAAGGCGAAGCCGGCGTGGGTGTGTTGTACGGGTTGGGCAACCAAACCGGTTCTACTCGCGTGCAGTTGCGAACCGAAGCGAAGTATCGAGTCGACTTCGCCAGCCGCAATTTCGCGGGGCCGAAGGATCCTTCCGATCTGGTATTTGGCGTGGGTCTCAACATCGAATTCGGTGCGCCCGTGCCACCGCCGCCGCCGATTCCCGAACCTAGGGTCGTTCAGGTAGAGGCACCGGCGCCGCCGCCGCCGCCGCCCGCCGGACCCATTGATTCGGACAACGATGGCGTTCCCGATTCGATCGATCAATGCCCGGGCACGCCGACTGGCGATCGCGTCGATTCGGTGGGATGCACGATCAACGGCGAAATCAAATTGCAGGGCGTCAACTTTGCCACGGGTTCCGCCGATCTGATTCCGACGTCTGATTTCGTGTTGAGCTATGCGGTACAGACGCTCAAGAAGAATCCGACGCTGGTCATCGAAGTGGATGGACACACTGACTCGGTCGGCAGTGCCAAGAAGAACCTCGCGCTGTCACAGGCTCGCGCGGAAACGGTCATGAGCTATCTAAAAACTCATGGAGTATCCAATACGCTGACGGCGCAAGGGTACGGCAAGGCGGACCCCATCGCAGACAATAAGACGAGCGACGGACGCCTTCAAAATCGGCGAGTGAGTCTCAAGGTGGTCAGCGGAGCACAATAACGGCTAGGACGACCAGTCGTTAGAGAGAAGCGAAGGCCTCTGTAATCGTTACAGAGGCCTTTTTTATTGATGGGACTCTTTCGAATACCTGCCGGTATGCGGCTACAATCCGCCCATCATGCTTCTGGAGCAGATGAGTTGATCGTAAATGATACCGAGACGCCGGGGCACCGCATCATCGGTTCGTTCCGACTCGTCCGCTCATTAGGGATCGGTAGCAGCGGCGAAGTTTTCCTGGCGGAGCGAATCGAATCCTTTCCGCAGCGGGTCGCCATCAAGGTGATGCCGGCCGTCGCCGAGCGCGCAACGATGACTACCGCTGCGCTGGATGAAGTCGACGTTGCCGCCGGTGTGCACGAAGCCACCGTGCTCGTCGCTCTCGACCACCCGCACATCGTCAAGCTCGTCGATCACGGCGTGCTGCCTGACGGCCAACGCTACTTGGTGATGGAGTACGTCGAGGGCGTGCCGATCGACCGCTATTGCATGGATCACCGTCTTACGCCGCGCGAGCGGGTGCAATTGCTCATCAAGGTCATGGACGCGCTGTCCCATACGCACCGCCATCTCATCATTCACGCGGACCTGAAACCCGCCAATATCCTGGTAATGGCGGACGGCGAACCCAAGCTGCTGGATTTCGGTGTGGCGCAATGGCGCGGCACAGCGGGGCCCGAGGGATTCACGCCGGCATTTGCAAGTCCGGAGCAAACGGCGGGCGCCCGACTCTCGGCGGCCAGCGATATTTTCTCGCTCGGCGTGATCGCGGACAAAGTTCTCGAAGGCGAGCGTGGCCGCGATCTCGATGCCATCCTCGCGACCGCCACCGCGCACGTCGTGGAAGAACGCTACGCCAGCATCGACGCGTTCAAGGCCGATCTGTCGAGTTACCTCGACGGCAGGAACGTCAGCGTACGGAACTTGAGTCGGCTCGGCAGCACATTGCGCTGGGTCAAGCGCCATCGACTCTACTCCCTCATCTCATTAGGCATTTTTCTCACGCTGGCTGCGGCCGCGGTCGGAGTCGTGCGCAATGCCGCTCAGGCGGCTCGTCAACGCACTCTTGCGGAATTTCAATTGCACGAACTGGTCACCCTTACCGGGACGCTGGAGGGCGACCTCTACGACTCGGTGCGCTCGCTGCCGCAGTCGGCCGATGCGAGAAAGATACTTCTGCAAGGGGCTTCGGCGACGCTGGCGACGCTGGCATCGCACGACAACAAGGATTCGATTCTTGCGCTTGAGCTGGTCCATCAATACGAGACGCTGGCGCGGTTATTGCTTGCCGAGGTGGCTATCTCGACCGAGCCGACCGCCGCCACACGAGACGCGCTGCGTGCCCTGGACGCCGGCTCGCGGTTGCTGTCGGCCATCGACCGCGCCGACCCGCAGTACTCCGCAGCACAACATGATCAGTCGATCATCGGCGAGCTGCGCAATGCCATCGGTCGGCGCGATACCCTCGGTCGCTAAGTACCGAGGAGACCGCGCGCCTGCGCCGCCTGCTCGGCATTGCCGAGGCTCTTGGGATGCTGCATCAATAACTGAAGCGCCGCGCGGGCGGATGCAATGGACTCGGCATGCAGACCGGCGCCCCGCTGGGCACGCGCCAGGGTCAGCAGACCTTCCGCGGAGGGCTTCTTGTCGGCCGTCGCGCGTACCGCGAAGGTCAACGCCAGCTGCGGATCCCGATGCGCATCGCTCAGGGCGTTCGACGCGCTGACGAGCATCATGGCGGTGGATTGCGCGGACCGTGCGAGCCGCACGAGCTCGTTTACACCCGCATCGATCGTCTGTGAGCCCTTACTCGTATCATTGAGCTCGATCAGCGTGTGGCCTAGAGACAGCTGCGCTTCGGCGCGATGGTACTGCCAGGAAACATTCGTGGCATCCTCCACCACCAACGCGTCCATCATGGCCAGGTACTCGCGGTTCGCCGCCAGGGCATCCGGCAGCTTGCCCTGTCGGTCATAGGCCTCCGCGAGGTCGACATCCAATGCAGCCAGATCGAATTGCGCACGCGCATCGGTGGGGTCGGCCCGGACGGCGCCCTGGAAGCGCCGCTGCACCTCGCTCAACATCGCGAGGCCCTCTTCGAAGCGGCCCGCGGCAAACAGCATCTTGCCGCGACGCTGGCGCAACACGGTGTCCAGGCGCTGTACCCGGGCCGTGCTCTTGTCAGCTTCCGCGGAATGCGAAATCGTTTCGAGGCCCTCGCTGTAGAGTTCGGCGGCATGCTCTTGATCGAGCGATTCCATGAGCATGCCCATTTTCCAGTATTCGAGGGCGACACCGCGCCGGCAACGCGCGCAGTTGGGATCCGTGCGCAGTCCGAGCGCGTCGAGCGACTGTGCCGTTTCGTAAGTCGTGATGGCCGTCGCCGGGTCGTCGAGCGTGACGGCTCCTTCCTGTCCGTAAACATCGCCGAGGCTGTCGACCACGGACGCCGCCTGCGCGATGGTTGCCGAGTCCACGCCCGCCGTATGGGCAATACGGCGACTGGTCTCGGACGCCGATTTCAAATATTGGACCGCGTGCTGAGGATCGCCTGCACCGAAGTAGACGCGACCCAGCGACAGCTCGGCGGCCGCGGCACTTTGCAGATAGTGCAGATCGCCCGGATTGGTGGCCAGCAATTGCCGCGCCAGGGCAACTGCCTTGGTCAGGGTCTGCCGGGCGCCGTCGCCGTCGCCGATGTTTTCCTCGTAGGGACTGCCGAGCAGATTGCCCATCTTGGTATAGGCGTCCACTCGATCCTGGGTCAAAACCGGCAGTGCCGTCTCCGGTCCCAACCTATCTAAATAGGCGAGCGCCTGCGAGACCGCCTTGCGCTGAGCCTCGGTCGAGGCGGGAATGCGTTTCAACTCTTCGAAGTAGTCGAACAACAACAGGTGGGCGAGCTTGCGCTCGTCTTCCACGCCGGCTCGTGCGCGGTCGGTCTCGGCGTTAGCGATATTCGCCTCGCGAGCCACGGCCCAGAAACCGAGCGCGAGCGTCAACCCGACCGCCGCCGCGCCGAGCAATACGGCCCGATGCCGCGACAGAAACTTTTGCGCTCGATAGCGCCAGCCGCCGCGGTGCGCGGCCACCGGCAGATCGAGCAACGCGTTGTGCAGGTCCCTCGAAAACGCATCCACACTCGAATAGCGTCGCTCGGGTTCCTGGCGCGTCGCTTTCGAAACGATCGCAGACAAGTCGTTGCGCAACCCTCGCGGCGCTTGTATCACGGCGATGACGGGCGGCAGCCGGCCGCACAGCAACCGCCCGAGAATGAGCCCCAGCGAGTAGATGTCGGTGGCCGTGGAAACGGTGCGTCCCGCCAGGTATTCGGGACTCGCGTAACGCAGTGTGACGGAGCGCATGCCGGCGCGCGTCAGCAAAGAATCCGCCGCCTCGACGTCGATTTTCTTCAAGGCACCGAAGTCCAGCAACTTGACCTGGCCGGTATCCGTCACCATGACATTGCCGGGTTTGAGATCCCGATGCAGGATGAGCTGTCCGTGAATGTACGCCACCGCTTCGCAAAGCTGCAGCACGAGCGCAATCTTCGTGGTCACCGTCGTCGCCGGATCGTCGCATACCTCGTCCAATCGCCGACCTTGCACGTACTCCATCGCGACATACGGCGTACCTTCTTCGACGCCGCCACCGATGAGGCGAGCGATGTGTTTGTGCTCCAGTCTTCCGAGCACGTGACGCTCGGCCAGGAATCGCTCGACGGCCATCGAGGTGCGCAGATGCCGGGCGATCACCTTGACGGCCACGTTCTGCGCCAAGTCGTCGCCGCGCCGCCGTCCGAGGTAGACCACCCCCATCCCACCGTGTCCGAGCACCCGCTCCAGAAAGAATGCCCCGACGGTTTTTCCCACCCAGGGGTCCGCTGCGGACTGCACTGAGCCGACCGCTTCGGGTGACTCGCGACGCAGAAAGTCGCCGGCGGGCGATCCGCTCGCCATGAGTTCGGCGACGACGGAGTCCGACGCGAGCAACGCCAACACTTCGTCGCACAACGCGCGGTCGCCGTGGCACCAAGCGAGCAGCTGTCGCTCGACGCCGTCCTCGGGAAGTTGCGAGGCGCGGTGGAACAATTCCTCGATGCGGTGCCAACGTGAGTCGCTCATCCGTGCTCGTGCGATTTCAGAGTCATTACTTGGCATTATTGGTAAAACCCGCACGTCTCGCAAAGGTTTATGACAAATGCGGACGGGCCGTGCACTTTCGCCGGTCTATCGGCTGATGCATACTCATTTCAATAAAGACTTAAGGACGAAAAGCTGGCGTTTGAGGGGTGCAGCGCGTGGATGAAGTTAACGGAGACGTGACCGTTCTGTTGCAGCAGTGGCGGGCGGGGGAGCCATCGGCGCTGGAAGACCTTATTCCGCTGGTTTACTCACAGCTGCATTCGATTGCCAAAGGCTACATGCAGCGCGAGCGCTACGACCACACGCTGCAGCCCACGGCCCTCGTCAACGAGGTGTACATCCGACTGCTCAATCAACGAAAAGTCACCTGGTTCGATCGGGTTCACTTTTTCGTGTTCGCCGCCAAGATGATGCGCAACATTCTCAAGGACCACGCTCGCGCGCATGTTGCCGAGCGCCGCGGCGGCATCGGCATGTTGAAGGTGCCGCTCTCGGAGGAACTGGCCTGGGTGGGCACCTCGCCCGATCAGATGCTCGATTTGAACAGCGCGCTCGACAAGTTGGAAGCCTTCGACGAGCGCAAGGCTCAGCTGGTGCAATTGCGGTTTTTTCTGGCGCTCACCATGGACGAAGCGGCAGACGTGCTCGGCGTATCCGTGGCCACCGCCGAGCGTGACCTGAAATTTTCCCGAAGCTGGCTGCACCGGGAGTTGAATCCTGGCGCCTCTCCGGCGGGGTAGCCGCCACGACGCACGGAGGGTGTGGTCCCATCCGTGCGCCGGTAGCACCGCTATTGACCTCGGGCCAGCCGGCCGGCGCGGGCGAGTCCTAAGCCGATCAGGCCGGCAAGGGCCCAGAGGTCGAGGCCGCCGCCACCGCCATGCGAGCTGGTGCTGGCTGGCGGAGTCGCCGCTGCGGCCGCCGCCACGGTGACCGTAGCCGTCGCATTGCCGCTGCCGCCAGCGCCCGTGCAGGTAAGCGTATAGCTCGCGGTGCCTGCGGCGGCGGGGGTTTCCGTGGCCGAGCCGCTGACCGCCTGCGTTCCGCTCCAAGCGCCGCTTGCCGTACACGCGGTGGCATTGGTCGAGGACCACGTCAAGGTGCTGGCAGCACCGAGCACGACGCTGGCCGGGGACGCGCCGATCGTCACGGTCGGCGCCGGCGTCGGGACGACCACCGTCAACATCTGCGCGGCCGATGCACTGGCCGAGTAGAGGCCGTCGCCGGCATAGCTCGCCACCACGGAATAGGTTCCCGCCGTCAATGCGGTGGTCGTGAAGGTTGCGACGCCCGTGGCGGCCAGGGTTGCGCTGCCCAACGCGGTCGCCCCATTGTTGAAGGTCACCGTACCGGTCGGCGCGGGATCGCCCGCCGTACCGGCCACCGTGGCGGTGAACACGATGCTCGCTCCCGGCGCTGCCGATGACGGCGCGACGCTCAGCGTCGTGGCCGAGGTTTGCGACAGCGTGCTCATCTTGACGACCCAGCCGTCAGACCCCTGGATGGCGGTGTCGAACGCACCGGTGGTGGTCGGAAAACTCGTGCCGCCATAGGGGTTCGGTGCTTGTGAGCCGCTGAAATAGGCGTTGTTGCTGCTGTCCAAGTGCAGCGAGTTGCCGTCGAGTGCGATGCCGCCGCCGCTGCCAAGATAGGTGCCCATCAACAAGGTCTTGGCGTCCGGCGACAGCACGAAGAGAAACGCATCGGAGTTCGAAGCGGCATTGGTCGAGATTGGATTCAACAAGGGAATGCTGGGTACGTTGGCGAGGCCGACGACGTAGACGTTGTTGGCCGCATCCAGCGCCACACCCTGGCCGACCACCGAGTTGCCGCCGCTGAAAGCCGCGGTGCCATGGTAATAAGTCGACCAGACGGTCGCGCCGGTCGGTGACAATTTCGTCACGTAGGCATTGGCGCAGACGTTCGAATCGCCGTTGCCGTCGCTGGAAAGCACGCACGCCGGCTGTAGAACGCCCGCGGTGGTCGGGAAGTCGTTGGCGTTGGTGTCGCCCGTGATGACCACGTTGCCGGTGGAGTCCGTCGCCAATCCGTATACGTCGGAGCCGGGATAGAGCGGCGTGGTGCCGTTCGTTCCCGCCGAGGTGCCCGTGATGTACGTGGAGAATATCAATGACGCCGCACTCGTCTTGGTCGGATCGAAGGCGGCGAGCCAGCCCGTCATCGGGCACTGAGAGTTCGCCGCCCCGGCATTCGAACATTTCGGCGCAAACGAGCCGGCCGTGGTCGGCCAATGTGCCGAGGAAGTGTTGCCGCCGATGAACGCGATTCCGCTCGAGTTCACCGCGATGGCGAGACCGTTGGTGTTGCAGTCGCCGTTGCCGCAGCCACCGAGGATTCCGCCGCCGATCAGCGTCGAATACAGGTTGGTGTGCAGATCCGCGCTCAACACCGTCAAGAACGCCTGCTCATCGGCCGGGCCGGTGACGTTGCCGTTGCTGTCGGTGGTGGCGTACTTCTTCGATTCCGTCGTGTTGGTGTAGAAGGCATTGGCGGTGGTGGGGTAGTTGGCCGTGCCGATGGCGGCGGCGCCGTGATTGTTTACCGGGTAGCTCGGCACGTCGCTCAAGTTCGACGACACCGCATACAGGTACTGCGTCGACTGCGTCTCGCCGACGATGTACACCTTGCCGGCGGCATCGAGCGCGACGCTCGAGGCGAAGTCGTTGTTGCTGCCGCCCAGGGGCGTGCCGTAGAGCAAGGTCTTGCCATCTGCCGATAGTTTCACTAGAAAGACGTCATAGCCACCGCTGCTGGTCTCGGTGCTGTTGAAGCCGACGACGTTCGGATTGCACAGCGTCTGGAGGGCATCGCTCGTAAAGGGAAAGGACGTCGTCGTCGCCGGTGGACCGCAGCTGTTCGTGTTGCCCACCACATACGCCTGATCGGACGCGTTCACCGCGACGGCCGTGGCACCGTCATCTCCGTCACCGGCCAAATAGGTGGTCCAGATGATCGAGGAGCCATCGGCTGAAAATTTGGTGACGAAAGCATCATGGTTGTTCAAGTTCTTACCCGCAATGCGCGCCGCTTGAAACTCACCGGTGGCCCCCGGCAGCGACGTTGAGATGGTCTGTCCCACGGCGTAGAGTTGAGCGGCCGCATTCAGCGCCGAGCCCTGGATGGCATCATTACCCGTGCCGCCGAAATAGCTGGCGTAGCTCACGACCGGATCGATGATGAGTGCCCGGTCGTGATCGTAGGATCCCACCTTGAATCCGACCTGGCCCTGCCGGTCGACGGCGAAGGAGCCGCTCACCGCCAGTCGCCGGCCGTCAACCTGCTGGTACATCACCGGTTTGCGAAAGACGATATCCGCGGCGTTAGCGGTGTGGCCGGCCTGCAAGCGCAGCTCCCCGTTGCCCTGCAGCGACGGATGCGCTCCATCGATGGCCAGTCGGATCGTGCTCGGTTGCGCGTGTGGAGCGACCACGAAGTCATACTCCAAGCGGCGCGACGTGCCGTAGTATTTTAGGTCGACGCCCGGGTACACGCCGTGGACGTCCGTTGCCGCATAGGTCGGTAAACCGGTCGCCCATGTGGAACGATCGACGCCGCTCAAGTAATTCACGTAGCCCGGCAGGGGCTCGATGCCCGTCATGCGGGCTGTGTGGGTGGCACCGATCAGCCGCATGCGAACAATCGTGCGAGCCTCGTGCAATCCGGCCCCTTTCGGTCGGCTGACATCGGGGGACTCGAGCAACAAGGTCGCCGAGGTCGGCTCGAGCAGCGTGGTGTAGCCGCTCCCGTGTGCAAGAAACCTTACCGACGGATCGGCCTGACCTTGGTTTTGCTCGAAACTGAGCGGCGTGCTGCCGTAACGCGCCGGGGCCGTCTGCGCAGGTACGGGGAGATTGATTACGGGGAGGTTCTGCGTGATGCCGGCCTGTGACAAGGGCGCGGCCAGAAGTGCCGCGAACAGCGGCAAGGAGATTTTCATTTTAGGATGCCTCGATAATGGGTTGGTCATGCCGTATTGCGTAAGCGGCGGGACAAACCCCTCATCGGGGCATCGGTTAAATGCTCATATCAAATGCTCATGGTGACATCGGCACCACCGTCAGATGTCTTTCGCGCTGTCACCGCCGGTCACCTCATATTCCGCTCCCGTGACCATGGCGGCGGCATCGGAGGCCAAGAACACGGCGGCGGGCGATATGTCGTCGGGCTGCAGCCATCCCACCTTCATGGCCACCGTGGGAGCGCGCGTGTCCCAAGCTTGCTGCGGCGACGGCACGCTTTGAGGAGGATGTCCCGTGATTTCGCCGGCGCTCTCGACCAGACGCTTGTCGTATCGCGTCAACGGCGTATCCACCAGGCCGGGTATCAAGGCGTTGACCGTGATGTTGTATTGGCCCAGTTCCAACGCGGCCGATTTCATCAAACCGATGATTCCCCACTTGGAGGCCGAGTAGCTCGCGCCGTCTTTCGTGCCGTGCTTTCCCTGCATGGACGACAACACGATGATTCGGCCATGTTTTCGCGCCACCATTTTCGGCGCGAACGCTCGAATCGTGTTGGCGGTACCGTTGAGGTTGTTGTCGATGACGTCGTACCATTCCGCATCCTGCATCTCGAGGAGCGGTTTCCAACGTTGAATCGCCGCGTCCGCGACAACGATATCGATCTTGCCGTAGTCGTGCTCGACTTGGTCCGCGGCCGTGCGCAGCGCTGCGATGTTGCGGATGTCCGCTACGACGGCTGTGCCGCGTCGGCCGAACGCCTTGATCTGTCGCAGCGTCTCTTGTAGATCGGCGGGCGTGGCAGGCTTTGCATCCGAGGCGTTGGGGCTGACCGGCCCCGCAATATCGATGATCACGACATCCGCACCGTTGGCGGCGAATTCCACTGCGATGGCCCGACCGATACCGCGCGCGGCGCCGGTGACCACGGCGACCTTGCCGGCCAACGAACTACCGCGGCCCGCGACGATGGGTCCGGCGCTACGTTCCGGGGGCGGTTCCGGCATGGGTTGTCCGTTCAGTTCGCGCGGTTCGACGTCCGACCGGCCCTGCGCGCTGACGATGGATGCGGCTGCGACGGATGCCGCGGCTACGGAAAGTCCCGCGCTGAGACCGGTTCCCAGAAATCGGCGGCGGCTAGAGTCTTGAACATTGGACATGGATTCAATTCCGATGATTGAAGTAAGTGGCGAACGATAAGGTCGACCAGCCGTACCCGATATCGGCGATTCGACTCGATGAACGTCAGAGATGGGCTACTCGTAGGGAGCTTGTGGTCGGGGACTCATGGTCGGGCGTGACGTGTCTTGATCGCTTGCAATATCGGCGACGTGGCACGCAGCGCTTCCTCCGTATGCTCGGCATACAACAGACCGATCTGCCGCGTCACGTGGAAGCCCGTCAGTGCGGGGCGTGACACGCCCGCCATCGAATAGGCGGCCGGCATCACGGTGACGCCCAATCCCGCGTGCACCAGGTTGAGCACCTGTTCGTCATTGGTACCCCGAAACGCCAGAAAAGGACGCACGCCCCGCTCGGTGAAATGTCGGCTCGTTTCGGACAAGGCCTCACAGTGACGGCGCACGAGCATGGTCTCATCCGCCAGCTCTTCCGCCGTAATGCTGGCCTTCGTTGCCAGTCGATGGCCACTGTGCACGGCGAGCGTATAGGGCTCCGTGAACAACGGCTCGCTCGCAAACCGGTCCGTCTCGCCTCGGAGGATGGTGAGCGCGGCATCCAGTTGACCGCGCATCAAGCGCTGCAGCAGTTCGCGCTCGTTGCCGGACACCACCTGTAGCCGCTCCGCGGCGTCGGCATGCCGCGCAGAGCGCACCGATTCGCCGAGCAGCAGGCTGGGATAAGTGGAAATGACGCCAAGCCGCATGGCTTTGACCGGCTTCATGTTGAGCACCGCCGCTTCGGCTCGGTTGAACTCGTTTTCGATCCGACGCGCATGGGTAGCCAAACGCGTGCCGGCATCGGTCAGATGAACCCGCTTGCTGGTGCGTTGGAACAGCACCGTGCCGAGCAGGCGCTCGAGTTTGCCGATGCCCACCGACAAGGTGGGCTGAGCCACGTTTAGTTGTCTGGCAGCTTTGGAGAAGCTTCCGCAGTCGATGACGGCCAGAAAGTAGCGCAGTAGATATCGGTCGATCATAGACACAGACTATGACTATGATATCGATCTTTCAATTTTATTATGGCTAAGGATGGCCGTAGCATCGCTCGGGAGCGTCAATACAGCGGAGCAATGTCATGTCGACGGTACAGATGGATTTCGGGTTGGGGGATACGGCGGACGCCATCCGCGAGACGACGGCGCGCTTTGCGCTCGATAAGATAGCGCCCATTGCGGCCGACATCGATTCGACCAACACCTTTCCCCGGGATCTATGGCCGCAGATGGGTGCGCTGGGCCTGCATGGCATCACGGTGGAGGAAGAATGGGGCGGCCTCGGTTTGGGCTACCTCGAGCACGTCGTCGCCATGGAGGAGGTATCACGGGCATCAGCGTCGGTAGGGTTGTCGTATGGCGCGCATTCGAACCTCTGCGTCAATCAACTGCGTCGTTGGGGGAATGCCGCACAGAAGTCGCGCTACCTCCCGGCGTTGATCAGCGGCCAGCACGTCGGGTCGTTGGCCATGAGCGAGGCCGGCTCCGGGTCGGACGTCGTGTCGATGAAGCTGCGCGCCGATGCGCGCGGCGATCGGTTCGTGCTCAACGGCACGAAGTTCTGGATCACCAATGCCCCCCAAGCCGATACGTTGGTGGTGTATGCACGCACGGCCGAGGGTCCGAACGGAATTTCCGTCTTCATCGTGGAGAAGGGCATGTCGGGTTTCAGCGTCTCCAAGAAGCTGGACAAAATGGGCATGCGCGGCTCGGACACCGCCGAACTCGTATTCCAAGACTGCGAGGTGCCCGCCGAGAATTTGCTGGGTCCCCTCGACGGCGGCGTCGGTGTGTTGATGAGCGGCTTGGACTACGAGCGCGCGGTGCTCGCGGCCGGGCCCTTGGGCATCATGCAAGCGTGTCTCGACGTGGTGTTGCCTTACGTGCGCGATCGCAAGCAATTTGGCCGTGCGGTAGGTTCCTTCCAGCTCATGCAGGGGAAAATTGCCGACATGTACGTCGCTCTCATGTCGGCGCGTGCCTATGTCTACTCGGTCGCACGTGCCTGCGATGCCGGTAAGACGAACCGCTCCGATGCGGCCGGGGCCATCTTGCTGGCATCCGAGAATGCGGTGACGACCTGCCTCGAAGCCATTCAAGCGTTGGGCGGTGCCGGCTATACCAAAGAATGGCCGGTGGAGCGGTTCCTGCGCGATGCGAAGCTCTATGATATAGGTGCAGGCACGAATGAAATTCGCCGCTTCCTCATCGGACGGGAGCTCATGGGAGCATGACGACGACCTCGACAAACGCTGCAACGAACACTCGGCTGGCGGCGCAGTTGCGGGAGCACGTGGCCAAGGCCGCAGCGGGCGGACCGGAAGCGGTGCGCGCCCGACACTCGGCACGCGGCAAGCTGCTGCCCCGCGAACGGGTGGACCGCTTGCTGGATCCGGGCTCCCCGTTCCTCGAGATCGGGCAATTGGCGGCGTTCGGTCTGTACGAAGATCAGGCGCCCGGCGCAGGTCTCATTGCGGGCATCGGCCGGGTGGCGGGCCGTGAAGTCATGATCGTGGCCAACGATTCGACCGTCAAAGGCGGCGCCTACTTCCCCCTGACCGTGAAGAAGCATCTGCGAGCGCAAACGATCGCGCGGGAAAATTGCTTGCCGTGCATCTATCTGGTCGATTCGGGCGGTGCGAACCTGCCTTATCAAGCCGACGTCTTCCCGGATCAAGAACATTTCGGACGGATCTTTTTCAATCAAGCCCAGATGTCCGCCGAAGGTATTCCACAGATTGCGTGCGTGATGGGCAGCTGTACCGCCGGCGGCGCTTATGTTCCTGCGATGTCTGACGAGACGGTCATCGTCCGTGGTCAAGGGACGATATTCCTGGCGGGGCCGCCGCTGGTCAAAGCGGCCACCGGCGAAATCATATCCGCCGAGGACTTAGGCGGCGCCGATACGCATGGCCGGCGGTCGGGCGTGGTGGATCACGTCGCCGACAATGATGTGCATGCGCTGCTGATCGTGCGCGACATCATTGCACGCTTGAACAGGCCGAAACGCGTGGATATCGAACTGAAGACGCCGCGGCCGCCGCAGCTCGAACCGGACAGCGTCTACGATATCGTCCCCGGCGACGTTCGCGCGCCGTACGACGTGCGTGAAGTGATCAAGCGTCTGGTGGATGACTCCGCCTTGCAGGAGTTCAAAGCGTTGTATGGCACCACGCTGGTGTGCGGCTTCGCGCATATTTGGGGAATCCCGGTGGCTGTTCTCGCCAACAACGGCGTGCTGTTTTCGGAGAGTGCCTTGAAGGGTACGCACTTCATCGAACTGGCCTGTCAACGACGTGTGCCGCTCTTGTTCCTGCAGAATGTTTCCGGGTTCATGGTGGGTGGTAAATACGAAGCCGGCGGCATCGCCAAGGACGGCGCGAAATTGGTGACGGCGGTCGCCACCGCGTCGGTGCCGAAAATTACGGTGCTCATCGGCGGCAGCTTCGGTGCCGGTAATTACGGCATGGCCGGCCGCGCGTATTCCCCGCGTTTTCTGTTCACGTGGCCGAACAGCCGCATCGGTGTCATGGGCGGCGAACAGGCGGCGGCCGTGCTGGCGACGATCAAGCGCGACGCCCTGGAGGCGCGCGGTGAGACCTGGAGCACGGAGGATGAGGCCGCATTCAAGGCGCCGGTCCGGGCCCGCTACGAGGCGGAGGGCGATCCTTACTACGCAACGGCCCGGCTGTGGGACGACGGCGTGATCGATCCTGCGCAAACCCGCGACGTGTTGGGGCTCGCGTTCGCGGCGACACTGAACGCGCCCATTCCCGAACGGCCGCGGTTCGGTTTGTTCCGGATGTAAGCGCCATGATGGAATCCGTTTTGATCGCCAATCGCGGCGAGATAGCCCTTCGCATCATCGGTACCGCACGCCGTCTCGGTATTCGTACCATCGCCGTGTATTCGGCGGCCGACGCCCACGCACCCTTCGTCCGCGCGGCCGACGCCGCGGTGGCCATCGGACCCGCGCCGGCCCGCGAGAGTTACCTCTGCGCCGAGAAGATCTTGGCCGCGGCGGAGGTCACGGGCGCGGCGGCCATTCATCCCGGCTACGGGTTCTTGTCGGAGAACGCGGCGTTCGCCGAGGCGGTGGTCACGGCAGGCCTGATATGGGTGGGGGCTCCGGCGGCGGCGATTCGCGCCATGGGACTGAAGGATGCTGCGAAGGCACTCATGATCGAGGCGGGCGTGCCGGTGACGCCGGGTTATCTGGGCGCGGATCAGTCGGTGCGGCGTCTGGCGCAAGAAGCCGCTGCCATCGGTTATCCCGTGCTCATCAAGGCGGTGGCCGGCGGCGGCGGTAAAGGGATGCGTCGCGTGGAGGAGGCCGGGGCCTTCGAAGAGGCGCTCGCTTCCTGTCGCCGCGAAGCGACTGCGGCATTCGGTGACGAGCGTGTCCTGCTCGAAAAATACGTGCTGGCGCCACGGCACATCGAGGTGCAGGTGTTCGGCGACACGCATGGCCAGATCGTGCATCTGTTCGAACGCGATTGCTCCCTGCAGCGGCGCCACCAAAAAGTGATCGAAGAGGCGCCGGCGCCGGGCATGTCCGCGGCCACCCGCGCGGCGCTGTGCGCCGTGGCCGTGCAGGCGGCAGGGGCGGTAGGGTACGTCGGGGCGGGAACCGTAGAGTTCATCGCGGACGCGTCGCAAGGATTGCGAGCGGACCGCATCTGGTTCATGGAGATGAATACTCGACTCCAGGTGGAGCATCCCGTCACCGAGTCGATCACTGGACAGGACCTGGTCGAGTGGCAGCTGCGCGTGGCGAGCGGCGAGCGACTGCCGCGACGGCAAGAGGAATTGCACATCGAGGGCTGGGCCATGGAGGCGCGGTTGTATGCGGAGAATCCCACCACGGGGTTCCTGCCATCGACCGGCCCGCTGCGCCATATGAGATTACCGTCCGACGTCCGGGTGGACGGCGGGTTCGAGGAGGGCGGCGAGATGACCGGTTTTTACGATCCCCTGATCGCAAAATTGATCGTGCATGCGGCGAATCGACCCGCCGCGGCGCGTCGGCTGAGTGCGGCGTGCGCGGCCGTCGAAGTGTGGCCGGTACGCACCAACGCGGCGTTTCTGGCGCGCGTGACGGCAGCCACGGAATTCATTGCCGCGCAGATCGACACCGGCTTCATCGAGCGTCACGCGCACGCGCTGATTCCTGGAGCCGTGCCGAGCGACGCTCTGGTTCGGGCCGCGGCGCGCGCGTTGCTGCCGGAGCACGGCACGGATCCCTGGGAAGGCCTCTGCGGGTTCAGGTCGGCCGCCGCGCCGCAAGAGATGGTCACGGTGGCCGTGGGCGACACGTCGTATTCGACCGCCGTGGATTTTGCCATGCCCCGACCGTCCGTCACGGTGATCGACGGCGAGCGGGTGCTGTTCTCGCAAGGCGCGGCGTGGAGTTTCGGACTACCCTCGAGTCGGCGGCTTGCCGCCGACGGGGCGCCGTCGGATCGAGCATCGCATCAGCGGCGGCCGCAGGGGCGCCGTCGGATGGCGCTTTGCGGTCGCCCATGCCGGGCCGTATCGTCAACGTGGCGGTGCGGCAGGGCGAGACGGTCAGCAAGGGCCAGCCTTTGCTGGCGTTGGAGGCCATGAAGATGGAACACGCCCTGCGCGCGCCCTTCGATGGCGTGGTGATCGAGCTGGCCGTGGCGGAGGGCGACCAGGTGGCCGAGAACGTGACGTTGATACGGGTGGAGGCGGGTTGATGGCGGGTCGCTATTACGAGGACTGGACGGTGGGCGACACGCTGCGACACGAGATTCACCGTACTGTCACCGAAACCGACAACCTGCTGATCACCACGCTCACGCACAATACCCAACCGTTGCATCTGGATGCCGAATTCGCCGCCAACAGCGAGTTCAAGCAAATCTTGGTGAACGGCATATTCACCTTCGGACTCATGGTGGGAGTATCGGTATCGGACACGACCCTCGGCGTGCTCATCGCTAACTTAGGCTACGACCAGTTGATCATGCCGAGGCCGGTGTTCATCGGCGATACGTTGCGCGGCGAAACTACGGTGGCCGAGATGAAGGCTAGCCGCTCCCGGCCGGAAGCCGGAATCGTGTCTTTCGCGCATCGCATGTTGAATCAACGTCACGAGATCGTGTGCAGCTGTTTGCGCACCGCGCTCATCCGGCGGCGCCCGCAGGCAGGTCCCGATCCATCGACATCAAATATGCGGTCGTAAATGCCGGTGCGTGCTGCCATCGTGGGTGTGAGCGGACCCGACGTCTACATTGATTAGATTGAGAACGCCGTGCCGGACGCCGCGCTCGGCGATGATTCCATCCGCGAATTCGCGTACGCGTTTTACGGGGCCTTTCAACATGACGGTTTCGATGCACTGATCGTGATCCAGGTGGGCATGCATGGTGGAAACCGTCAGGTCATGGTGAGCATGCTGCAGACTGGTCAAGCGCTCCGCCAATTCCCGCTCGTGGTGGTTGTACACGTACGATAGGTTGGCCACACAGACGCCTTTGGATGATCGCTTCTCGGCACTTTGCTGTAGATGAGTTCGCAAGATATCCCTCACCGCTTCGCTGCGAGTCGCGTAACCGCGCTCTTTGATGAGCGAATCAAATGCGTCGGCCAGAGTTTCATCGAGCGAGATCGTAAAGCGATCCATGTTGGTTCTCCGCAAAACAGGGTTGTATCGTGCCGGGCGCGGTCAGAATTTTTTCGTCACCGTCAATCGCGCCATGATGGGTTCGAGCGGATGCTCGTGAACGTCGGCGCGCCCGTCGGGGTCCGTTCCCACCTCGCCTTTCAGCCGGTCGACGTACCAAAACTGCGCCGCGGCTGCATGCGTGTTGAGCAAGTTGTAAATGCCCAGTGAAGTGGTCCACCGGCCCGGCCACGCATGGCTCACGTCGAGATTCAGTTCGCCGAACCCCTTGCCGTTCACCTGGCCCAAGGCGGTGGGGGCATTCGCGCACGAAGTGGCGACTCCCGGAAAGTCGCGGACGGCCGCTGCATTGCTGCAGGGGCCCGACGAGAGCGGATAGTTGCCCAGGTAGCGGTAGTCGAGGCCACCGCTCCACGGTCCCAAGTCGGTGAGGTACAGCGCTAACGAGCCGGTGACCAAGGGTGCCGCGGTGATGTAGTCGCCTTCATGGCCGGTGCCGTCATCCAGGGGGTGTGTAAATCGCGTATGGTTGCCGGCGACGCTTGCGTACCATTCGAGCCATTGATTGACCTTATACGTGATATTGAGCTCGACGCCGTAGCGACGGCTCGGCGGGCCGGGCGTGTCGGAACCCACGTCCGGATTGATGATGGTCTCCGACTGTTGCCACAGATTGTAGAAAGCCGCCGTCATCGTGAACTGGCGGCCCATCGCAGCGCGCAGGCCCACCTCCTGTCCCTCCTGCTTCGAGAGCAGCGAGGTGCGCGGCAACCCTAAGGCGGGGTTTTGATCTTGAAGCACACCGCGCACATCGGCACTGTGAAAGCCACGGCCGGCACTGGCGTATAACTCGAGAGAATCATTCACGGTGTAAATGAGACTGCCTTTCGGCTGCGGCAGCGCCTGCTGTACCGTGCCTGAGTTGGAGTATCCAGCGGTCTCGTGCAATGCGGCCAAATAATCCACGTCCGTGCCATGCTGGTAATCTTCGCGAAAACCGAGGACGGTACGAAACTGCGACGTCCAGTGAGTGATGGCTTGCACGTAGACGGCGCCCGCAAACAGGTAGACCTGATCCTGGTTGAAGAAGGAGGGCGGATCGTTCGCTGTGGACAAGCGCAGTTGATCTTCGGTCGGCGCGCGACCCAAGCGCACCACGTCGTCGCGCATCGACATACCAACCGACACCTGGTTGGGTATGTCGCCTAAGGCCAGTGGCAGGATGTATTGGGTCTGGCCGCCGACCACCCGGCGATTTTCGTATTGCAATTCCTGATCTCCGGTGACCGGATTGACCAGGTAATGCGTGAAGTCATTCCACATGTGCAATTGATTGTCGATGAAGAAGGCGCTTGCCGTGAGCTGACCCGGCCCCAGGGTGGCGTGGTCGTTGAAGGACAGACTCGATCGCCATGCACGGCCGGCATCGGTGGGATCGAGCGAGCCGAAACGATTCGGTACCACCCCTTCGGTGACGGCCCGCACCGGAATGTCGGTGTTGTTGGTCCACAGGTTGTGATATGCCATCGCGGTGACGGAATAGCCGTTCAGCGCATCGCCGGTGCTGTACCGCACCACGGCACTTTCCTTGCGCGCATCGTCATGTATGATCTCCGGACCG
>CAZZXZ010000051.1:0-21363 GCA_964658135.1 uncultured Acetobacteraceae bacterium
CCTATCGTGTCCGTAAATCGTAAATCCGCAAACTTCACTTCCTTGTCTTTGATCATTTTCAATACTTCTGCAGCAGTCATTGGCATCCTCCACGGGATCGGAAATTCAGAACTTGTAAACGCCTTGAACGGCAAATCCGGTCTGGTTATTCGAGTAATCGGACGCCACCGAGTCGGCTTCGCTCACCAGCTTACGAACGAACGTCGTCTGGTTCGATTTATCGTAACGGGCTTCCACGCGCAGTTCGAAACTCTTCACCGGCGAATATCCAACCGTCACGGTCCCTTCTTTGATGGCCTGTGCATACCCGGTGATGAAGCCGTCTTCGTCATCGAGATATTCGCCGCGCACCGACACCCGCCACTGATCGGTCACCGCATAGTTGGCGTAGGCGGCCACTCCCTGCCATTTCTCGGTGGTCACGCCAACCACCGATTGGCGCTGTTGGCCCCAATCGTAGCTGAGTACGAACGACAAGCTGTCGGTCGCGTTGTAGGTGGCGACCGTGTCGAAGAAGGTGCGCAGGCCGTCCTCGAGGAACGCACCGGTGGAATCGAACAACTGTTCCTTGCCCACATAAGCTTGCGCGGTGAGCGCGAAGATTTTATTGGGGGTCCACGCGACGCCCAATTCACCGGTTTTCGAGCCGTAGTTGGTCAAGGAAGCATGATTCCATCCGTTGTTGACGCCCGCAATGACGCTTAGCGTATCGGTGACCGCGTAGGTGGCCCGCACACCCGTATGGGTCAGCGGCTCCGAGTAGAACAGCAACGAGCGTGAAAAATTCGTGTTGCCGGTGGGCGCAATGACTTCCGCTCCGGCCAACGTCACGAACTTGCCCGCAATGACCGTCACGGGACCCGTCGCGTACTGCAAAAAGCCCTGCACGATATCGAATGAGTTGGCATTGCTGCCTTCCGCGGCGTTCAGAATCTTCATATCCTCGCCGGCCGCCACGTTGACGAGAGCGCCGAAGCCTTCTTTCGGCTGAAAAGCCAGCGTAAGCGCCGCCTGATCGAGCTGGAAGGTATCGTGTTTGTCGTCGAACTGGTGATCGGTGCTGTACCCGTTCGAGTGATAATACGACGCAGCCACGTATCCCGACTCGGTGATGCCGCTGGCCATCAGCACATCGCTCAAGTTCGGTATCGCGGGTTTTGCCGCGTCATCCGCGGGCTTTGCGGGGTCATCCGCGGCATGCGCCGCTCCCATGGTCGCCACGTTGAGGACACACGCCAGTGCAGCCAATCGCTTTCCATGCAAAGACATGTAATCAGTCTCCTAGACTTAAAAATTTTCGAAGAAAAAAGAAGGCAACGAGCCACGACCGGTGGTGCGGATGCACCACCGGTGGCTCTGCGCGTGTTATTCGACGCGTTCGCCGTGTAGAGAAATGTCCAGGCCTTCGCGCTCCTGTTCCTCGGTAACGCGCAGACCGATGGTCATGTCGATGACCTTCAGCAGGATGAAGCTCACGACACCGCCGTAGATGACGGTGCTGCCGACACCCCACAGCTGGGTCAGCACGGAGCCATCCACACCGCTGATTTCCTTGCTGGCGAAAACGCCGGTCAGCAAGGCGCCTATGATGCCGCCGATGCCGTGGACTCCGAAGGCATCCAGCGAATCGTCATAGCCCAATGCGCTCTTCAAGGAGGTCGCAGAGAAGAAGCAAATCACTCCGGCGACCACACCGATGATGACGGCGGGTGTTGGGCCGACGAAGCCCGAGGCCGGCGTGATGGCCACCAGACCCGCGACGGCGCCGGACGCGATACCCAATACGCTGGGCTTTCCCTTGATGATCCATTCGGCGAACATCCACGCCAATGCCGCCGCACCCGTCGCCATTTGCGTCGCGAGCATGGCCATTCCGGCCCGACCGTCGGCTGCCGCCGCGGAGCCCGCATTGAAACCGAACCAACCCACCCACAACAACGAGGCGCCTATCAGCGTAAATGTCAGGTTGTGCGGCGGCATCGCTTCCTTGCCGTAGCCCACGCGCTTACCGAGGACCAAGCAACTCACCAAACCCGCGATGCCCGCATTGATGTGCACGACGGTCCCGCCGGCATAATCGAGGACGCCCTTGACGGCGAGCCAACCGGAGGGCTCCCACACCCAATGGGCGATCGGCGCGTACACCACCAACGACCACAAGGAAACGAACACCAACATGGCCGAAAATTTCATGCGATCGGCGAACGCGCCCGCGATCAATGCCGGCGTGATGATGGCAAACGTGAGCTGGAACATCGCGTAAACGGTTTCCGGAATGGTCAACGCCAGATGCGAAACCGACAGTTGATTGGCGTCTTTCATGAAGGTCATGCCGGCGAACAACGCGCGCGTCGACCCGCCCAGGTAGGGACTACCGGGGGTGAAGGCCCATGAATAGCCGATCAACCACCACAGCAGCGTGACCACGCACGTGATCGCGAAGCTCTGCATGAGCGTTGCGAGCACGTTTTTCTTGCGCACCATGCCGCCGTAGAAAAGCGCGAGACCTGGGATGGTCATCAACAAGACCAAAGCCGTCGAGGTCAGCATCCAGGCGGTGTCGCCTGAGTTGATCTTGTCGACACCAATCAATATGGGTGCGGTGGGCGCAGGGGCAGCGGTGGCGGCAGCATCGGCGGTGGCCGCCGGAACTGCGGCCGGCGCGGCAGGGGGTGCATCTTGCGACCAGGCGGTGGAAACCGACAACGTCAGCAAACTGAGGGCGAGAAATCGAGACAGATTAGTCATCAATGCGAATCTCCGTGAGGTCTAAATGGCGCTGGCGTCCCGCTCACCCGTACGAATACGAATGACTTGAGCAAGGTCGGTTACGAATATTTTTCCATCGCCGACTTTGCCGGTGTGGGCTGCTTTGATGATTGCCTCGATGACGAGCTCGGCCAAGGAATCCTCCACGGCGATTTCCAGCTTGGTCTTGGGTATGAACTCGACCGCGTACTCGGCACCTCGATAGATCTCGGTGTGTCCGCGCTGTCGGCCGAAGCCGCGCACTTCCGTCACCGTGACGCCGTGGACACCCGCGTCGCCGATGGCCGTGCGCACGTCGTCGAGTTTGTAAGGCTTGATAATGGCCGTGATGAGTTTCATCGAATGGAATCCCTCCAGAGTTGTAAAAATGGCCTCATGCCATCGCTGACCGAACCACGGTCGCAAGCGCTTATTTAGCACTTTTCATACCAAGTGAATTTTTAATATACGTTTCAAACGGTTAACAAAAAATTACAGGAAATTTTTGTGCAGTGCGCACTGTTTTATTTCATCTCACGTTTTTTTTGCACCGATATGCAGCGCGAGAGGCCGCTTAGCGGTGTTTTTTAGAAATGGAAGAGTGCTAGCTTGATGGCCATGTCGAGGGCGCTCTGCGCCGGCGGCCGGGGGTTGGCGGGGGTTGCACGCCCCCCCGATGCGAAGGAGTCAGCCCTTTGCAGGCTGCACTGCGGCGCCGCTGACCACCGCCTTCTGCTCCTCGCTCAGCGTCTCACGGCGGGTCCATTCATCCACCGTCGTCTGACGGGCGCGTTCCAGCGTGAGCTTGCCCGCGGGTGCGGCGCGCGTGATCGTCGACCCCGCACCGATGGTTGCACCCGCCCCGATGCGCACCGGGGCGACCAGCATGCTGCCGGAACCGATGAAAGCGCCATCCTCAATGACGGTCGACCATTTGTTGGCGCCATCGTAATTACAGGTGATGGTGCCGGCGCCAACGTTGACGCCGGCTCCCACGGCGGCATCGCCGACGTAGCTCAGATGGTTCACCTTGCTGCCGACACCGATGGAACTGTTTTTGACCTCGCAATAATTGCCGACGTGCACGTCGTTTGCGAGTACGGTGCCCGGCCGCAGACGCGCGAACGGACCAATCCGGCAGTTCTCGCCCACGCTCGCCTCTTCGATGACGCAGTTGGCCTTGATCTGCACGTCCGCGCCGATGCTCGAATCGCGGATGATGCTGTGCGGACCCACGGTGACTCGGGAACCTAGATGCACCCTGCCGATCAACAACACGTCGATGTCGATGAATACATCACGATCCACGGTCACATCGCCGCGCGCAGCACGCACGTCGAGCCGCAGCGGGTCGACCACGGTGGCGCCTGCCGCCATGAGCTCCTCCGCACGTGCGCGACGATAGGCGGCCTCGACGTGGGCCAGCTGGAGTTTGTCGTTGACGCCGAGGACTTCGACAGGGTGCGCCACGGCAACGGCACGGATGTCGGTGCCCGCGTTGGCGGCGCTTGCCACCACGTCGGTCAAAAAATATTCGTGCTGCGCGTTGTTCCTGTCCAACCCGGCGAGCCAGCGGCGCAATGCCGCGGCGGGCGCCGCCATGAGGCCCGTGTTGACCTCGCCGATCTGCAGCTGCAGCGGCGTCGCATCACGATGCTCGACGATGCCGATCACCCGCCCGTCAGCCAGGCGCAAGATGCGCCCGTAACCCGTCGGATCCTCGAGTTCGACGGTGAGCACCGCAAGCTTGCCCGCGACCGCTGCCTCGAGCGCGGGCTGTAAAGAAGCGGCGCGGATCAACGGCACGTCGCCGTACAACACCAGCACCGTGTGATCGTCCGGTATGAGGCTCATCGCCTGCGACACGGCATGCCCGGTGCCCAACTGTTCGGCCTGCAGCACCCACACGAGTGCCTCGTGCGCGAGCGCTGCCTGCACTTGCTTCCCGCCATGACCGTGCACGACGTAGATGTTGGCGGGGGCGAGTTCACGAGCCGTCAGGACGATATGTTGCAACAGCGGCCGGCCCGCCAGTGGCTGCAATACTTTCGGCAGATCGGAGTTCATCCGCCTGCCCTGACCGGCAGCGAGTATCACCACGGATAGCGGCATGACGGCTCCCGTATGTCGAGGAATCAGCGCTTCTTGCGCAGTTGTCCGATTGCCCGCAATTGTGCCATGGCGCGGGCGAGTTCCGCCTGCGCTTGCGCGATGTCGAGCTTGTCCGTATGACCTTTCAGAGCTTCCTCGGCACGCGCCTTCGCCTGCTGCGCGGCGGCTTCGTCGAGATCGCGTGCCCGTGCCGCGGTATCCGCCAACACGGAAACCTGATTCGGCTGGATCTCGAGAACGCCGCCTCCTACGTAGAAACTCTGCTCTTCCTGTCCCTCCACCTGCACGCGCACCACGCCTGGGATCAACGTAGTCAGCAACGGCGCATGGCGGGGCGCGACGCCGATTTCTCCCTCTGTTCCCGGAGCGAACACCATGTTCGCATCGCCCGAAAACATCTGGCCTTCCGGACTGACGACATCGACGTGAATGCTACCGGCCATGACTTACCCTCGTGAATTTATTGCAGCGTCTTGGCTTTTTCGACGGCCTCTTCGATGCCGCCTACCATGTAGAACGCCTGCTCGGGCAGGTGATCGTACTCGCCGGCGATGATGGCTTTGAAACCCCGGATCGTATCCGCCAGCGGCACGATCTTCCCGTCCTGGCCGGTGAACACTTTGGCGACGTTGAAAGGCTGCGACAAGAAGCGTTGGATCTTGCGGGCGCGGTACACGGACAGCTTGTCCTCTTCCGACAACTCGTCCATGCCGAGAATGGCGATGATGTCCTGCAGCTCCTTGTACCGCTGCAGGATCGCCTGCACGCCCCGGGCCGTGTTGTAGTGATCGTCGCCGACCACCAGCGGATCCAGCTGACGGCTGGTGGAGTCGAGCGGATCCACGGCCGGATAGATACCGAGCGAGGCAATCTGGCGCGACAAGACGACGGTCGCATCCAAGTGCGCGAACGTGGTCGCGGGCGACGGATCGGTCAGATCGTCCGCCGGAACGTAGACGGCCTGGACCGACGTGATGGACCCGGTCTTGGTGGATGTGATGCGCTCCTGCAGCACGCCCATTTCCTCCGCCAGCGTCGGCTGATAACCCACCGCGGACGGCATGCGGCCGAGCAACGCCGATACCTCGGTACCTGCCAACGTGTAACGGTAGATGTTGTCGATGAACATCAGCACGTCGCGACCTTTGCCGTTGGCCTGTTTTTCATCGCGAAAATACTCGGCCATCGTCAGACCGGTGAGCGCCACGCGCAGGCGGTTGCCGGGCGGCTCGTTCATCTGACCGTACACCATCGCGACCTTGTCGAGCACGCCCGAGTCCTTCATCTCGTGATAGAAATCGTTGCCCTCGCGAGTACGTTCGCCGACTCCGGCGAACACCGACAGCCCCGAATGTTGCTTCGCGATGTTGTTGATGAGTTCGAGCATGTTCACGGTCTTACCGACTCCGGCACCGCCGAACAAACCGACCTTGCCGCCCTTCGCAAAGGGAATCAACAAATCGATGACCTTGATGCCGGTTACCAGCAATTCCTGTCCACCGGTCTGCTCGTCGTACGCCGGCGACGGGCGGTGGATGGGCCAATACTCGGACGCTTGGACCGGACCGGCCTCGTCCTGCGGCTCACCGAGCACGTCCATGATGCGTCCGAGTACGCCGGTGCCGACGGGGACCGAGATCGGCTTACCCGTGTTGGCGACGGTCAGGCCGCGGCGCAGGCCCTCGGAAGGCCCCATGGCGATGGTGCGCACGACGCCGTCGCCGAGCTGCTGCTGCACTTCCAGCGTCAGCTTCACCTCATCGAGTTTGAGTGCGTCGTAGATCTTGGGAATTTGGTCGCGCGGAAATTCCACGTCCACGACCGCTCCGATGATTTGCACGATTTTTCCGCTGGACATAAGAACCCTCTAAACGGCTGCAGCCCCGCCGACGATTTCCGACAACTCGGTGGTAATCGCGGCTTGGCGGGCCTTGTTGTAAATCAGTTGAAGCTCGGCGATCAGGTTACCGGCATTGTCGGTGGCGCTCTTCATGGCCACCATGCGTGCCGCCATCTCGCTGGCGACGTTTTCGACCGCCCCTTGATAAACCTGCGACTCGACGTAGCGCATCAAGATCCCGTCGAGTAATTCCTCGGGACTGGGCTCATAGATGTAGTCCCAGCGGTCCTGCAAGTCGCTCTTATCGGTGGCCTCCACCGGCAGCAGCTGCAGGACGCGGCCTTTCTGACTCATCGTATTGACGAACACGTTGTGCACCAGGACGAGACGGTCTATCTCGCCGGCCCGATATTGGTCGAGCATGACTTTGACGCTGCCGATCAATTGCGATAGCTCGGGCCGGTCACCTAGGTGGGTGGTCGATGCGGCGATCGGCAAGGATAGGCGTCGAAAGAATTGCACGGCCTTGGTGCCGATCAGACACAGCTGAATCGACTGTCCCTTCGCCTGGGCGTCCTTGATGGCGTTGAGCGCCGCCTTGAACAGGTTGATGTTCAAGCCACCCGCCAGACCGCGATCGGTGGCGATCACGATGATGCCGACGGCCTTGGTCGGTCGGTCGATTAGAAACGGATGCTTGTAGTCGGGGTTCGCCAGTCGAAGGTGTCCGATCACGTTGCGCAGCTTCTCCGCATACGGGCGCGCCAGGCGCATGCGCTCCTGGGCCTTGCGCATCTTGCTGGCTGCCACCATCTGCATGGCCTTGGTGATCTTCTGAGTGTTTTTGATACTCGAGATCTTGGTCCGGATTTCCTTGGCGCCTGCCATGTCAGAGGGTCGCGAAAAATTCTTCGCAGCACTTCTTCAGCGATGCTTCGACGTCTTTCGACAAATCCGGTTTGTCGATGATGGTCTTCAAAAGCGAGCCGTAGTTGGTGCGCGCGAACGATTGTAATCCCGCCTCGGCCTCGACCACTTTGGCGCGGTCCACCTTGTCGAAGAAGCCGCTGTTCGCCGCGTAGAGCGACAGCGCCATCTCGGCCACCGACATGGGCGCGTATTGTTTCTGCTTCATCAGTTCGGTGACCCGGATGCCGCGCTCGAGCTGCCGGCGCGTGGCCTCATCGAGGTCGGATGCAAATTGCGAGAACGCCGCCAGCTCCCGATATTGCGCCAGGGACAAGCGGATGCCGCCGCCCAGCTTCTTGATGATGTTGGTCTGGGCCGCGCCGCCGACGCGCGATACCGAGATGCCGGCGTTGATCGCGGGACGAATGCCTGCGTTGAACAAATCCGATTCCAGAAAAATCTGTCCGTCGGTGATCGAAATGACGTTGGTGGGCACGAAGGCCGTGACGTCGCCCGCTTGTGTCTCGATGATGGGCAGACCGGTCAGCGAACCCGTCTTGCCCTTCACGCGGCCCTGTGTTGCCCGCTCCACGTAGTCTTCGTTGACGCGGGCCGAACGTTCGAGCAGACGCGAATGTAGATAGAACACGTCTCCGGGATACGCCTCGCGACCCGGCGGCCGGCGTAGCAACAACGATATCTGGCGGTACGCGACGGCCTGTTTGGACAAGTCGTCGTACACGATCAACGCGTCCTCTCCGTTATCCATGAAGTATTCGCCCATGGCGCAGCCCGCGTACGGTGCGAGGTACTGCATGGCGGCCGGATTCGACGCCGACGCCGCCACGATGATGGTGTGGGCCAGCGCGCCGTGCTCTTCGAGTTTGCGCACCACGTTGGCGATCGAACTCTGCTTTTGACCGATCGCGACGTAGATGCACTTAACGCCCGTGGTCTTTTGGTTGATGATGGTATCGATGGCTACGGCCGTCTTGCCGGTCTGGCGGTCGCCGATGATGAGTTCGCGCTGGCCGCGTCCCACCGGCACCATGGCGTCGATGGCTTTGAGCCCGGTTTGCACCGGTTGCGACACGCTCTTGCGGAAAATGACGCCGGGCGCCACCCGCTCCAACGGCGCTTTGGCCGTCGCATTGATCGCCCCTTTACCGTCGATGGGCACCCCCAACGCATCCACCACCCTGCCCAGCAATTCCGGACCGACCGGGACTTCGAGAATGCGTCCGGTGGTCTTGACGGTGTCGCCTTCGACGATGCTCTTGTAATCGCCGAGCACCACCGCGCCCACCGAATCTTGTTCCAAGTTCAATGCCAGGCCGAACGTGTCGGCCGAGAATTGCAACATTTCGCCGTAGCGGGCGTCGCCCAATCCATGCACGCGCACGATGCCGTCGGTCACGCTGACCACCGTGCCGACGTTGCGGTCTTCGGTCGCCGACTGGAATTTATCGATTCGCGCCTTGATGAGGTCGCTGATTTCAGATGCCTTGATGGACATAGTTCGCCTTTGGATTCAACTGCCCTGGTTCAATTACTTAAGTCGGCGGCCATTCGCTGCAAGCGGCCGCTGATCGAACCGTCGATCACTAGATCGCCGGCTCGGATGACGGCGCCGCCCAACAGCGTCGGGTCGATCGCGGTCGTCATGCGCACGTCCCGCTTGAAGCGGGTCTGCAACGCAGCCGCCAATTTGCTCTGCTGCGTTTCGCTCATGGCAACCGCGGAGGTCACCTCCACGTCGAGCTCGTTCTCGAACCGGGCCCGCAGCATGTCGTATTCCATCGCGATCTGCGGCAGGACGCGCAGGCGTTTGTTCTGCGCCAACAGCCGCACGAAATTTTGCCAGTGCGCGTCGAGCTCGGAACCGGCATCGCTGCCGCCCAAACCCGCGAACATCGACACCACTTGATCGACGCTCATCTTAGGATTGCTCACCAGATCGGCGACCCGGGAGTCGGCGATCAACGCCGAGGCCTGACTCAGCGCCGCCGACCAACGCGGGAGGACCTGAGCATCGCGCGCCGACATGAACGCGGCTTTCGCATAGGGCCGCGCCAGCGTTGCTGCCTCAGCCACCCACGATCTCCAGCTCCAGTTTGTCGAGCAGCGCCGCGTGCGCTGCGGGATCTATTTCCCGCTCCAGCAGATGCGAAGCGCCCTGCACGGCAAGGCTCGCCACCTGTTTGCGCAGTCCTTCGCGCGCACGGGTGGTGTCGAGGGCGATCTCCTCGTGCGCCTGCACGACGATGCGCTGACCCTCGGCAATGGCCGTCCCTTTGGCTTCCTCAATGATTTCGGCGGATCGCTTGCTCGCCTGATCGACGATCTGTACCGCCTTGTCACGGGCTTCACGGATGATTTCTTGAGCCTTGACCTTGGCCTCGTCGAGATCTTTCTGCGCCCGGTTGCCGGCCGCCAAACCGTCTGCGATCTGTTTGCGGCGCGCCTCGATGGCCGCCATGATCGGCGGCCATCCGTAGCGCATGACGATCAGCACCACCACGAAGAACGCGATGCCCTGAATGATCAGCGTGACTGCTATGTTCATGCCCTAAAGCTCCTAGGCCGAATCCGGGTTACTTCGCGAGCAGCGCCGCAGTGAACGGATTGGAGAAAATCAACAGCAATGCGATGGCGACGCCGATGATGGGCACGGCGTCGAGCAAGCCGGCGACGATGAACATCTTGGTTTGCAGCATCGGGGTCAATTCGGGCTGGCGTGCCGAACCTTCCAGGAACTTGCCGCCCAGCAGCGCGAAGCCGATGGCCGTGCCAAGTGCGCCGAGGCCGATCAGCAGGCCGACGGCGATCAGTGTGTAGCTCATCACTTGAGCAACTAAAGGTGCATTCTCCATCTATGTCTCCAGGGTCTTAAAGGTCGAGGGTTTGATAACTAGTGCTTTTCGGCGGCCATGCTGAGATAAACGATGGTCAACATGCCGAAAATGAATGCTTGAAGCGTGATGATGAGGATGTGGAACAACGTCCAGACGGTGTCGGCAATCAGCTGGACGATACCCCAGACGTACGTCGAAAAATGGGCCGCCGAGGCCTCCAACGTCAATCCGGCGATCAGCACGAAAATCAGTTCGCCGGCATACATGTTGCCGAATAATCGCAGCGACAACGATAGAGGACGCACCAGCTCCTCGATCACGCGCAACAGCAGATTGGGAAATGCCAGCAAGATTCTCGGCACGATGCCGTGCGCGTGAAACGGCGCCGAAACGAACTCAGAGAAGTACAGCAGCGGCCCTTTCTCTTTGAGCCCGATGTACCAAATCAATAAAAATACCGTGATCGACATGCCGAGCGTGGTGTTGATGTCGGCGGTCGACACGATGCGAAGATGGTCGATGCCGACTTTTTCACCGGCCCAGGGCAGCAAATCCACCGGTAAGAGATCCAGCAGATTCATGAGGAACACCAACACGAAAATAGTGATGGCCAGCGGCGCAATCAATTTGCTGGTGCCATGAAAGGTTTCTTTGACGGTATTGTCGACCATCTCGACCAAGATCTCGACGGCGGCTTGCAGCTTTCCCGGCACGCCGCTGGTCGCGTGGCGTGCGACGCCGATGAACACGAGGATGAAGATCAATGCCAGGCCGACCGTGAAGGCGACGCTGTCAAGATGGAAGGCCCAGAAGGCGCCATGCCCTTCGTTCACGGTCAGGTGGGTCAAGTGATGACCGATGTATGCCGTCAACCCGCCGGCGCTGCCCTCGGACGCTGCCATTCATTTACCCTCGTTTACCCAACAGACCGAACCAGTAGCCGAACTGCGCGAGCACAAGCCCCGTCATCAACGGCAGCGGCAACATCTTTAAGTGCGCCAATGCCACCCACACGCTTGCCACGTACCAAACCCATTTCAACGACTCCGCCGCGAACAACGCGCGGCGCAGCAGCGCGGCCGGAGCGATCCCCGGCGCGAACAAACGCCATCCGAACAAGGCGCTGCCGATCGCCACGATCAACCCGCCGAGCAATGCGGAGCGCAAAGCCGCCGCACTTTGCAAAATCCCGAACCCCAGTGCGACCACGACCGCGCAGCCCGCCTGCAGGAGCACGACGCGCACCACGAGCCGCCTGCCCACGCTTAACATGTCGTTCATCGCAAAGAATGCCGGCGTACGGCCGACGGACGGCAACACGGATCCGACGTCGCGTTGGCCCTGCTGTTCATTGGCCTTTTTGCCGCTGCGTAAAAGCCGGCGCATTATAGTGAGGCTTGCCCCGAGTCACAAGCCAATGATCACGCTTGATTTTTTTATCGCCGACCTTTTTTGACAGATGTTCTGCCGAAGCGTGACATAAGCCGAGCGACGACACCGCGCACACTGCCGCACGCGCTCGTCTGCCTAATGGATGTGAGCCAGGATTCCTTCGAGTTCGTCGACGCTGTTGTAGGACACCACAAGCTTGCCTTTTCCCGAAGCGCCGTGTTGAAACAGCACCTTAGCCCCGAGCTTGTCCGCCAGCTCCAACTCGAGGCGGCTGATGTCCGGATCGGCGGGGCGGGCGGGCGACTTGCTCTCGACGACGGGAGCAAGCAGGCGGCGCACCAAGGCTTCGGTGTCCCGCACCGACAGACTCTTCTTGGCGACCAAATAGGCAACCTCGACTTGCTGGCGTCGCGAAGTCAGGCCGAGCAGGGCGCGGGCGTGGCCCATTTCGATGCTGCGCTGTTCCAGCAGTTGTTTCACTTCGTCGGCGAGTTCCATCAACCGCAGCAGGTTGCTGACCGCCACCCGCGATCGACCGACCGCCTCGGCAGCCGCTTGATGGGTGAGCCCGAATTCCTCGATGAGCCGGGACAACGCGCGCGCCTCTTCCAGAGGATTCAAGTCTTCGCGCTGGATATTCTCGATGAGCGCCATCGCCACCGCGGCCTCGTCCGGCACGTCGCGAATGATCGACGGCAGCAGCTCGAGGCCCGCCATCTGCGCCGCGCGCCAGCGCCGTTCGCCCGCGATGATTTCGTAGCGCTGCGATCCGCCGTCCGGGCTCGGCGGCAGCGGGCGGACCAAAATGGGCTGAATCAGTCCCTGCGACTTGATCGAGTCGGCCAGCTCGCTCAGCGTTTCCGGACGCATGTCGACGCGCGGCTGATACTTGCCCCGCTGCAGCAAATCCACCGCGAGCAGCGTCAGGCGATCGCCCGGCAAGGTCGCCGGCTCCGCCGACGGGGTCGCCCCGGGAATGCGGGCGCGCTCGGCCAGCAGCGGTGACAGTGCGGCGAGCCCACGGCCCAAAGACGGCTTTTTGCCCGACGACATGAATGAATTTCCTAAAATCCCGAGGCCGCAATCATACGGGTGCGACCGGCTCTTCGTCGCGCCGAATCATTTCCCCGGCAAGCGCCAGATAGGCGAGGGCGCCGCGCGATTCCTTGTCGTGGAACAGCACGGGCTTGCCGAAGCTCGGCGCCTCGGCGAGTCGCACGTTGCGCGGAATCATGGTGCGGAACACCTTGGCGCCGAAGTGCTCGATGAGCTGCGCGGAGACTTCGTTCGACAGATTATTGCGCGGATCGAACATGGTGCGCAGCAACCCCTCGATGTCGAGTTGCGGGTTGAGCGAGGCGCGGATCTGCTCGATGGTCTGCACCAGCGCGCTCAGACCTTCGAGGGCATAGTACTCACATTGCATGGGAACCATCACCGAATCCGCGGCCACCAACGCGTTCAGCGTCAGCGTGTTGAGCGACGGAGGGCAATCGATCAAGATCACGTCGAACGCGTCGCGGATGGGTTCGAGCGCGCGGCGCAGCTTGAATTCGCGGCCCGCGGGCATGGTCAGCAAGCTGATTTCGGCTGCGGTGAGATCCTGATTCGCAGGCATGAGCATGAAAGCCCCGTAAGTCACCGGTAGCAGAGCTTCCAAGGCGGAACAATCGCCGAGCACGACGTCGCAACTGGTGCGCGTCTGCGCGTTCTTGTCGATCCCGCAGCCCATGGTGGCGTTGCCTTGCGGATCCAAATCGATCAGCAGCACGCGCCTCTTGGTCGCCGTCAGCGAAGCGGCTAGATTGACGGCGGTCGTCGTTTTACCGACGCCGCCCTTTTGATTCGCAATCGCGATGACTCGATTCAAGGGAGGTCTCGATGATCGCGCGGGTGCGCGCGGCCGGCAGGCGTCGTACGCGTGGGCGAGAGTTCCACCAGATGCCGCTCGTCGCCCAGCCCCGGCAGCTTGAGGCGGTGCACCGCGAGGACTCGAAAGGTTTTCGGAACCGCCGAGATCTCTTCGTCCGGGCGTTTGCCCTTCATCGCCAGCAGCCGCCCCTGCGGCGCGCACAGATGCCCGGCGTACGCCACGAAATCCGCCAGTGATGACAGGGCGCGCGCCACCACGGTGTCGAACAGCTCGGCGGGCCGATAAGTCTCGGCGCGGGCATGCACCACCTCCACGTTGGCGCACCCGATACGCAGCACGGTGCGCGCCACGAACTGAGCTTTCTTGGCGGTCGCTTCGATCAACGAAAATCGCATCGCCGGGTTGGCGATCGCCAGAGGCAGACCCGGAAAACCGGCGCCGGTGCCGACATCGGCGAGCGAGTTGCCGCGCAAATAGGGTTGCAGGCTCAAGCTGTCGAGCACGTGCTTGACCAACATGCCGGGCCGGTCGCGGATCGCCGTCAAATTAAATTGCGCGTTGGTGGCTTCCAGCTCATCGACCAACCGCAGCAAGGTGTCGCCGACGGCGGTGTCGACCGTCAGTCCGAAGTCGGACGCGCCCGCGACCAGGAGCGCCAATTCCGCCTCCCGAGTCACGGCGCGCGGGCGTCGCTGAGCGTGATCGACACCGGAGCCGCGGCCGTCCCCGGCGCTGCCGCGAGTCGCGCACTGTAGGCGACGCCGGCGTCCCGCCCCTCGCACACGTTGCCGGTCGGCGCAGACGTAGTCGCGCTCTTCAGCCACAGCGCGCAAGCGCGCGAAAAATCCGGCGCCGCTTGACGGGCTGGTAGGTGAACCGTGGCTTCGATTCGCGTCAAACGATCGTGCTCGAAACACAGCAGATATTGATCCGGTATTTGCCCGACGAAGCGTGGCGGCGTCCTCTCGACGGCGTGGCAGTCCGTGCCGGCAACATCCGGCGCGCCATGCTTGTCGTCGTTGAACAGCAGCACTTCGTGCAAAGGAATCGGCACTTCCTTCAACAAGGTGCCGAACGGAACCAGCAGTAGCACGTGCCAATCGAAGGATGGATCCACCGGGTCGCCGCTGCGCGCCGGCGTAGCGGTCTTTTCGATCACGTGCCCACCACCGGCAGCGCCGCAAGCGCTCAACGCCAGCAGCAAGCCGGCCCCCAGGGCGCGTCTGAGATGATTCGTCATGCGCAGCGCCGGGCTCATTCAGGCAGTCACCAACCGGCGCTCGAGCTCCGCGAGTTCCGTCGGCTGCTGTACTCGCGCGAGCGACAGAGTCGGCGCCGACACGCCTTCCGCAAAACACCGCCGCAGGTAAGCCGGTGGATCGAAGCTCGCGATCTCGTCCAACGAGTCGCTCACGTCGTAAGATTTCAGCAGGTGATCGAAGGTCGCCATGAACGCCATTATCCTCGTCGTATGAGAACATAGGAACGATGACCAGAAATTATTTGTGCTATCCCGCCTGCGCACTTCTATTGATGAATTCCTTGGGCGTCGCAGCGACTCGAATCGAGCGTGATCACCTCGTATTCGACGGCCTGCCGGAAGTGTCGGCGGACCTCGCCACCGGTCTGGCCGCCTATCTCGACGGGCGGCAGGCGAATCCGTTGGGATGGTCGCCGACGGGGCAACTCTTGATGTCCACCCGTTTCGGCGACGTCGAGGAGTTGCACGTGATCGACCACGCCAACGGCGCCCGTCGGCAGCTGACCTTTGCGGACGAACCCATCGATGAAGGGGCTTTTTCACCCGATCCGGCCCGGCCCGCCTACGTATTCCAAAGCGACGCGGGCGGCACTGGGCGCACGCAGATTTATTACCAGCATGTGGGCGATCCCGCACGCAAACTGCTGACCGACGGCAAATCCGTGAACGGCGGCGCAGTGTGGTCCAACAGCGGGCATGAGCTGGCCTTTTTCAGCACGGCGCGCGACGGCGTCGATCGTGACGTCGACATTGCGCAGCCCGAGGCGGCCGCGGTCCCGCGCGTAGCCGTCACCGGCGACGATGCCGACTGGTACCCGCTCGATTGGTCGCCCGACGACCGCCGGCTGTTGGTGATGAAATCGGTGTCGAGCCGCGAGGCAACCTTGTACGTGGTGGATCTGACGACGGGGCAAAAACGCGAAGTCGATCCCGCACCCGTCAAGGGTGCGATCGCCGGCGCCAAATTTTCGCGCGACGGACAGGGCGTGTACGTGATGTCGGATCGCGACGCGGACTTCACCAAGCTACGCTACGTCAATCTCTTCACGGGCGAGAAGACCGCCGTTTCCGCGCCCGACGCCGGCGACGTGGAGGAGTTCGCTCTCTCGCGAGACGGCCATTATCTTGGCTTCGTCACCAACGCGCAGGGCCAGAGTAAGATCGAACTGTTGGATCTGCATACCCATCAAAATCTCTTGCCGCCGACGCTGCCTGCCCCCGGAATCATCGGGCACTTGAGCTTCGATGTGGACGGCAAACGTCTAGCCTTCGCCTATTCGTCGTTTAATCGACCCCGCGACATCTACGTCGTCGAGATGGCGGCTAATCGTACCGAGGCATGGACCCACAGTGAAACGGGTCCGGTGAACGTCGATAAATTCTCGGCGCCCCGGCTCGTCCAGGTTCCTACTTTCGACCGCTTCGAGGGCCGCCCGCGTTTGCTGCCGGTCTATGTATACGAACCCGCCACACCCGGCGCACATCCCGTCCTCATCGTGCTGCACGGGGGTCCCGACACGCAATTTCGACCGACTTTCGACCCTTTCCTACAGTACGTGGTGAACGAATTGGGTTATGCGGTGGTGGCTCCCAACGTGCGCGGCTCGTCGGGATACGGCAAGGCCTATGCCGCGGCGGACGATGGCGTGTTGCGCGACGATGCCGTCAAGGATGTAGGCGCGCTGATCGTGTGGCTGGGCTCGCAGAGTTCATTCGATGCAAAACGCCTGGTCGTGGCGGGCAGCGGCAACGGTGGATACCTCGCATTGGCTGCTCTCGTGAATTACAACGACCGTCTGAACGGCGGCATCGACATGTCGGGGATGTCGGATTTCATCACTTTCCTGACCGCGACGGCGCCGTACCTGCAACGCCAAGAACGGGCGGAGTACGGCGACGAACGCGTCGCCGACATGCGGGCTTACTTGCGCCGGATATCGCCCTTGACCAATGCCGATCGCATCACCAAGCGACTCCTGGTGATTCACGGGAAGAACGACGTGCGAGTGTCCGCCGCCGAAGCTGATCAGATCGTCAATCGGTTGCGCAGCCGCGGCGGTGAGGTAGGGTATCTACGCGCCGATGACGAAGGGGAGAACTTCGTCAAGAAACCCGCGCGCGACGCTTATTATCTGACCGTCGCGCAATTTCTGCAGTCCCTGCGCTGAGCGAGGGCGCGCGGCTTACTTGCTGGTGGTCTTCGCGGTCGCCAACGCGGATGGTTGACCGGCGAAGTAGGCAGCGACCACGTCAATGTCGTCCGGGGTCTTCAGGAGCTGGGCCATGCCATCCATGACCACGTTTTTACGGCGTCCATTGTGATACGTGGTCAAGGCCTGCACCAGATAACTCTCATGCTGGCCGGCGAGTATCGGCGGCTTGGGCGTCAGCGGGGCCGACACCCCCAGCCCATTGTCGCCATGACAGGCGGCGCACGCGGCTGCCTGCGCAGGAGCGGTCCCGGCGATTTTGGCACTCGGCGAAATGGCGTCAGGCCCTTGCAGGTACGCGGCGATATCTTCCATGTCCTGATCGGACAACGAAGACGCTTGCGCGTGCATGGTCGGGTGCGGACGCTCGCCCGATTTGTATTCTTGCAACGCGGCAACGATGTACGCCGCGTGCTGGTGCCGCAGTTTTGGCACGCCGTAGTCGGGGTACGCATTTTTATAATCGTCGATGCCGTGACAACCGACACAGGTGTAGAACTTCTTCTGGCCGATGATCGGATCGCCGGCGGCATGGGCGGATACGGAAAGCATCGAACTCAGAGCCGTCATGCCTGCCAGCAAAGCCAGGCCGTTCAATCGCGAAAGCATCTACTTCTCCGAGTCGCAGGGATCTGTTGAAGCGGTGATGTTAAAGAGTGGCCGGCCAAAATGCCACCGGCACGTACGCGGAGCCGGATCTTAGCCGCCCGCAGCGTGGGTTTTGGAAAGGTTTTTGCTGTACACCACATCGAGCACGTTGTCCTGCCAGCCGTCGATATCCGCCGCCACCAGATGCTTCGACACGTAAAAAAATAGCGGAATCACCGGTTGATCGTCCAGCATGGAAGTCTCGGCGTCCTGCAGCAGCAAGCGCCGCCGGCCGACGTCCTGCGTCAGGGTGGCCCGCTGCAGGAGTTCGTCGTACGCCGGGTTCGAGTAATGCGGCATGTTGATGCCGAAGCCCGTGCGCAATACTTGTAAAAAGCCGTAGGCGTCATCGTAATCGCCGACCCAGCTGGCACGAAACAAAGACGCATCGCCGCGTTCGATATCCTGCAGCAGGACTTTGAATTCTTCGGTACGCAGCGTGGTGTCGATGTTCAAAGCATCCTTCCACATTGCCGCCACCGCGATGGCTATGCGGTTGTGCAGTTCGTTGCTGTTATATGTCAACTGCAGCACCGGAGGATTGCGTGCGAGGCCGGCCTCCTCGAGCAACTCACGGGCGCGGGCCACGCGCTTCGACATCGGCCATGACGCATACTCGGGCACCGGCGGCGTGTAGTTCGCGACGGCTGCAGGCACGAACGTGTAGGCGGCCGCTTCGCCGCCTCGCGTAATGGACTTCACCAAGCGCTGACGGTCGATGACCAGCGACAACGCCTGGCGCAAGGCGGGCGCCGCGCGAAACGGCGGTTTCGTCAGGTTCAGTCCCAGGTAGTACACCGCCAATTGCGGACTGACGTGCAGCTGCGCTGCGAGATGCGCCGCGATCCACTCGAAGCGCGCGGCGGGAAGGCGCGCCGCCACGTCCACTTGACCGGTTCTAAAAGCGGCCAATTCCGTGTCGCCATCCGCGAACGAGTAGTATTCGACGCCGTCGAGGCGTGTGGCCCGGTCGTTCCAATAGCGCGGGTTGCGTGCCGCCACCAGATGAGAGCCGAAATCCCAACGCGTCAGGACGAAAGCGCCGTTCGATACCATGACGCCCGGCTTGGTGAAGGCACGGCCTTGCGCCTGCAGCGAACGGCGGTTGATCGGAAACGTCGCCGGATGGGCCAGAATGCCCAGGAAATAGGGCGTCGGATCGACGAGCTGCACGACCAACGTGGTCGGATCGGCGGCGTGCACGCCGAGGGTGGCCGCCGCGGCCTGTCCGCGCATGATCGCAATGGCGCCGCTGACGGGACTTAAGATATCAGCGTAGCGCGCCCCGGTGTGCGGATCCACGAGCCGCCGCCAGGCGCTGGCAAAATCTTCGGCGACCACGGCGTCACCATTAGACCAACGTGCGTTCGAGCGCAGATGGAAGCGATAGACCCTCCCGTCGGTCGACAGCTCGACGTGGTCCGCGGCGGCCAGTACCGGCGCGCCGTCGGCACCGACGGCGGTAATTCCCTCGTCGAGGTCGCGTAAAATGGTGAGCGCCGATTCGGAGCGGGCGGCATGCGGATCGAGACTCTCGGGTTCCGGGCCGTTGCCTCGTCTCAAGATGATCAGGGCGCGAGTTTGCGGGGTGGAGGACCCCCGGCCCGGCAGCCATCGGCGGGCGAAGGAAACCAGCACGACCACCAGCACCACCGCCACGGCGATACCGGCAACCGGCTTCCACCTCAAGGAACGTACGGACTCACGCAGCGTATTCGCGCTTCTTGAGATGGACCAGCAGCAGCGATACGGCGGCCGGCGTCAAACCCGCGATGCGCGCGGCCTGTCCAAGAGTCGCCGGCCGTGCCTCGCGCAGCGATTGGCGCGCTTCGTTCGACAAGCCGCCCACGTGCGCGTAATCGAGATCGCGAGGTAGCGGTAATTCTTCGTGGCGTCGCTGCCGCTCGATCTCCAGTGTTTGACGCTTGAGATAGCCGGAATATTTTGCCTGCACGTCCACTTGCAGCGCCACCTGTTCGGCGAGCCGTTCATCGTTGCGCCAGTCGCCGGCGCTCGTTCCCTGTGCGGCGATCGGCGCTGGGGCGATGACGTTCAAATCGGCATATTCCAATTCCGGGCGGCGTAATAATTCGATGGCATGGGTTTCGCGCAGCAAGGGCTGGCCCAGCTTGGCGAGCAATGCCGGATCGATCGCGGCCGGATGCACCACGGCTGCCGACAGCCGGGCCGACTCTTGCGCAACGGCGTCACGTTTGCGCTGAAATAAACTCCACCGCACGTCGTCGATCAAGCCGAGCGCATGCCCGTGTGCCGTCAAACGCAAGTCCGCGTTGTCCTCGCGTAACGACAGACGATACTCGGCGCGGCTCGTAAACATCCGATAGGGTTCGGGCGCGCCACGGGTGATGAGATCGTCGACCAACACGCCGAGATAGGCGTCGCTGCGCTTCGGCGTCCACGCGTCACGGCCCTGGGCGAGCAGCGCGGCATTGGTTCCCGCCAACAGCCCCTGCGCCGCAGCCTCCTCGTATCCGGTGGTGCCATTGATCTGGCCCGCAAAAAACAGCCCGCTGATCGCCTTCGTCTCCAGGCTGTACTGCAGATCTCGCGGATCGAAGAAATCGTATTCGATGGCATAGCCAGGGCGCGTGATGTGCGCGCGTTCGAAGCCTCGTATCGTGCGCACGAATTCGTATTGCACGTCGAAGGGCAAGCTCGTTGAAATGCCGTTCGGATAGATCTCGTAGGTGTCGAGACCTTCCGGCTCGATGAAGATTTGATGGGATTGCCGGTCCGCGAAGCGCACCACCTTGTCCTCGACCGACGGGCAGTAACGAGGCCCGACGCCCTCGATCGCTCCGGTGAAGAGCGGCGATCGTTCGGTGGCGGCGCGAATGATGTCGTGGGTGCGCTCGTTGGTCGCCGTGATGTGGCAGGGAAGCTGTCGCGGATGCGTCGCGCGCGTCTCCAGGTACGAGAATACCGGTCGCGGCTCATCGCTATGCTGTTCGGCGAGGTCCGTGAAGTCGATGCTGCGCGCGTCGATGCGCGGTGGCGTCCCCGTCTTCAGCCGGCCTACCCGCGGCGCTAGCTCGCGCAGACGGGCCGCCAAACTGGTGGAGGGCGATTCGCCGGCCCGACCTCCGGGCTGACTCTGCAGGCCGACGTGGATCTTGCCGCCCAAAAATGTACCCACCGTCAAAACGACCGCACGGGCGCGAAATTCGATGCCGCTTTGAGTCGAGACGCCCGCGATGCGGCCGCCTTCGAGTTTCAAATCGTGAGCTTCCTGCTGAAAGATCTTGAGGTTCGGCTGGGTTTCCAATCGATGCCGGATCGCTTGCTTGTAAAGCCGGCGATCGGCCTGTGCCCGGGTGGCACGCACGGCCGGACCCTTGCTCGCGTTCAGCGTGCGAAATTGGATGCCGGCCTGGTCGGCAGCGCGCGCCATGGCGCCGCCGAGCGCATCGATTTCTTTCACCAGGTGACCCTTGCCGATGCCGCCGATCCTGCCGGTAGCGCAGCGCTGCTCGACGCCGCCGGCTGGCGCGCCG
>CAZZXZ010000052.1:0-370 GCA_964658135.1 uncultured Acetobacteraceae bacterium
GCCTTGGTCCAGCGATCCGCCGCTGCCCTTGATGCCATTGATGGTGGGGAAATCCTTGGCGGTGTCGACGTCCCAGACGATTTTTCCGTCAATGGTGGAGTAGGCCCGCAAATGCCCATCCATGGAGCCCGAAAACGCGATGCCCGGAATGACCGTGACCGCCTGCGCGCCGGCATGCGAACACGTCTCGTTGCCCCAGCTGCAGGCGGGCTGCGGTGTCGCCGTATACCAGCGTCGCACACCGGTTTTCATGTCGAGTGCGGCGAGCGCACCGGCGGTGTTGTCGGGCTCCGCGACGAGTCCGGACAGGGCCACGTACACGTGGCGATGATCGGCCGCCGGACCCCACTCGATGCCGCCGGCGGCCCCG
>CAZZXZ010000052.1:380-6507 GCA_964658135.1 uncultured Acetobacteraceae bacterium
CCTCGGCGACCTTGGTCTCCCACAACACCTCGCCGCCTCGGTCGGGGTCGAGAGCGAACACGTTACCGGATCTTTGCGCCGCCAGAATGAGCTGTTTGCCGTCCGCCAGGGTGCGCAAGACCGGCGAGCTGCCGAAGTCCGCGGCGCCCGACGTTTCGTGCCGCGCAAACTGCTTCGACCAACGTATCTGACCGTCGTTCAGATCGAGCGCCACCACGGCATCGGCCAGCGCTTGGGGCGGCGCGGTGAGCGAGCCCGCCGTGCCGACATACATCAGGTTGCGTTTGGCATCGATGGTCGGGGCATCCGCCACGCCCGCGCCGGCCGGACCGAGTTGCGGCACGTTGGCCCCGCGCATGCCGATGGTGTGCGGCTCTTGCGCTATGAGGTAGGTTTTCCAAAGCAGATTGCCGGTGGCCATGTCGAGTGCGGCAACGCTGCCGCGAAACGTACAACAGGCATAGGTCGATGCGGCGGCGGCACCGAGTTCGGTCGAAGCGACGGCGACGTAGAGGCGCCCGCGATAGACCGTCGGGGCGCCGACGATGTGCGCGAGCGGATGCGAATCCACCTGCGTTTTCCAGAGCAGCGTACCCTTTTGCGCATCGAGCGCATAAACGGCGCCGGTGTCGTCGCCGAAAAAAGCGGCGCTCGGGACCTTCAAGACATCAAGGTGAGCCAAGGTGAGCTGGCGCTTGACCGTGCCCTGCTTGGCGCCGTGTTTGCCCTTATGCCTGGCTTTCGCGGTGCGCTGCGGGGGCGCTTCGACGGGTACGGCAACCCGCCTGGGCGTACCGAACTCGCCGATCGAGATGGCAGTGCGCGTACCGGCCGCCGCATCGAAAGTCCAATAGGTGCAACCGGTTATGGCATCCAGCGAGTAGACGCGACCGGCCGCGCTCAAGACGAAGAGTCGACCGTCGACCACGGTGGGTTGGCCCGCGACCGCGCTGCCTTGAAAGCCGAAAGCCCATTTCAACGCGAGCTTCGGAACGTCCGGCGCCCGAATGGCCGGCTCCGGCTGATAACGCGTGTTCTCGACGTCGCGCCCCCAACCGTTCCACTGTGCCGAGCCCAGCGCCAACGGGGTGTCGGCGTCGCTGCACAGATGGGTTTCCGGGAGCAGTGCCGAAGGCGCCCCGTGCGCAGCGACGCCGACCAAAAGCCCGACGCACGCGGCCACTCGCGTCTGAAGGGCCCGCACCTTTCAGCGCTTTTGGATCGGCTGATAGTCTCGCTGGGTGGGACCGGTATACAGCTGGCGCGGGCGACCGATCTTCATGCCCGGATCGGCGACCATTTCCTGCCAATGCGCGACCCAACCCGCGGTGCGCGCGATCGCGAACATGACCGTGAACATGGACCGCGGAATGCCGAGCGCGCTGTAGATGATGCCCGAGTAAAAATCGACGTTGGGATACAGCTTGCGCGAGACGAAATAATCGTCCTTGAGGGCAATTTCCTCGAGCTTCAACGACAGCTCGAACAATGGGTTGTCGGTGCGGCCCAGCTTCTTCAGCACCCGGTAGCACATGTCGCGGATGATCTTGGCGCGCGGATCGAAATTCTTGTACACGCGGTGGCCGAAGCCCATCAGACGCACGCTATCGTTTTTGTCCTTCACGCGGGCGAGGAATTTGTCGATGTTCGCGACCGAACCGATGCCGTCCAACATGTCGAGCACGGCCTCGTTGGCGCCGCCATGCGCGGGTCCCCACAACGCCGACACACCCGCCGAGATCGCGGCGTACGGATTCGCTCCCGTACTGCCGGCCATGCGCACGGTGGAGGTGCTGGCATTTTGCTCATGATCGGCATGCAGAATGAACAACAGATCGAGCGCTTCGGCTGCCACCGGGTCGATCGCATAGGGTTCGCACGGCACGGCGAAGAACATGTTGAGCATGTTGCTGCAGTACTTCAAATCATTGCGCGGATAAATGAACGGCTGACCGAGGGTGTGCTTGTAGGCCGCCGCCGCCAGCGTGGGCAACTTGGCAATGATGCGGTGTGCAAAGATTTCCCGGTGCCGGGGATTATTGATGTCCGTCGTGTCGTGATAGAACGCCGCCATTGAAGCGACGGCCGCCGAGACCATGGCCATGGGGTGCGCGTTATAATGAAAACCCTGGAAAAAACGCAGAAGCTGCTCGTTCACCATGGTGTGACGCGTGATCGAGCTTTCGAAGGCGTCGAGTTCGGGCTTGGTCGCCAAATTGCCGTGAATGAGCAGATGCGCCACTTCGAGGAAACTGGATTTTTCGGCCAGCTGATCGACGGGGTAGCCGCGATACAAAAGCACCCCCGCGTCGCCATCGATGAACGTGATTTTACTTTCGGTGCTGGCGGTGGCCATGAACCCCGGATCGAAGGTAAAAAGCCCCAAATCCTTGGTCAAAGTCGAGATATTCAGTACATCGGGACCGATGGTCCCGGAGAGTACGTCGAGTTGAGTCGACTTACCGGTGGCGAGGTTCTTCAGTTCGTATTTCGTGCTCATGCGCTCTTCCGACGATGGATGGTTCGACAATTAAGGCCTCGCAGCCTTGCACGGTCGAACCTCGGAATCAAGGGCGGGCGCTCGCCTGCGCGCAGGGGCGCGCGGCGCAGCGCCCGAAGAGCACGCGAAATTAAGAAGGTTTCGCAGCCGCCGCGGCGTACTTTTTGCGGAACTTGTCCACTCGACCGCCGGTGTCGACCACCTTCTGCTTACCCGTGTAGAACGGATGACAGTTGGAACACACCTCAACCGCCAGGTCCTGGCCGTGGGTCGAGCGGGTCAGAAAAGTGTTCCCGCAGGTACAGGTGACCGTGATCGGGTTGTATTCAGGATGAATGCCGGTTTTCATAAATGCCTCATGAGTCGCAAGCTTGGGCAGAATCGCGAGGACCGCACCATAAGTGCCGATCGCTGACGCCACGCCGGGTGATGACCGCTATGAAAAATTTGCGTCTTTCAAAGCGGGTGTGAATCATACGTGCTATCGGCGGTGGCAACAAGCCTGCGGCGCCACCCGCCCGGCGTCATGAAACTGCAGTCTTGTCCACAATATCTGTGGATAACTCTGTGGACAGCGCGCCCGCGCCAGCATCACACCCGCACATTTTCCCATAAATGTTAACTTGGTCAAAAAATAGACAGGTCGATTTATATTTTATATTCAATAACTTACAACTGTCATCTGACCTAGTTCAGGCGCAATGTCTCGTAGGTGCCCCTTTGTGCGAGGAGTGCGCTCCGGTGTGCATAAAGCCTATGGCAGGAACTCTTCCTGCAGGTCGTTGAGAAACCGCCGCCCCAAATCCGTAGGTTTCCACCAGTTTGTCGTGACCTCGATCAGACCACGGGCGCGCGCCTTCAGCAGCGTAGGCTCGATGCGGTCCCGCGACAAACCGGTTCGTTCCTCGAATAACCGGATGTCGAAGCCCGCATTCAGACGCAGGGCGTTCAGCATGAATTCGAACGGCAAGTCGACGGTGTCGATCGTGCGCCGTACACCGCCGGCGGACGACGCGGCGGCGCCGCGCTCCTGGAATTCCCTCGGCTGTTTCGGCTTGACGGTGCGTACGATGGAATCAGGCAGCGACTGCGTCAATTTTCCATGGGCGCCGGCGCCAATGCCGACGTAGTCGCCGAACGACCAATAGTTCATGTTATGCCGGCACTCGTGCCCGCTGCGCGCATAGGCCGACACCTCATACTGGACATACCCGGCCGCGGCCAGGCGTTGCTGACCCTCGACTTGAATGCGCCACGCCGCCTCGTCGTCCGGCAATGCGGGACGGCGGCTGTAAAAAACCGTGCCGGGCTCGAGGGTGAGCTGGTAGTAGGAAATATGCGCGGGGCCCAAGGCGCACGCGGTGGACACGTCGAGAATGGCCTCGTCGAGCGTTTGCTGCGGCAGCGCGTACATCAGATCGATGTTGAAATTGGCGATGCCGGCCGCGCGCAGCTCGGCGACGGCGCGATGGGTATCCTCCGCGGTGTGTATGCGCCCGAGACGCTGCAACGCCGCCGGGGAAAACGTTTGCGCGCCCAGCGACACGCGGTTGATGCCGGCGGCCCGATAGCCTTCGAAACGGCCGCGCTCGATGGTTCCGGGATTGGCCTCCAGCGTGATTTCCACATCGGCGGCGAATTCGATCCTGCGCTCGAGGCCGCGCAACAAGCGCGCGAAATCATCCGGACCGAACAAACTCGGCGTGCCGCCGCCGAAGAAGACCGTGTCGACCCGCCGCGTCGACAGCAACGGCAAATCGGTCTCGAAGTCGCGCAACAGCGCGTCGATGTAGGCGGCGTCGGGCGCGGCCGTTTTCAACTGGTGCGAATTGAAATCGCAATACGGACATTTTCGCACGCACCAGGGCATGTGCACGTAGAGCGCCAGCGAGGAGCCCGCAGCGCCGAGCGCCGGCGTTTCGCTCACTGCCGCAGCACGGGGCGCGCGCGGGCCGTCAGCAGCCTCTGCATCGCCCCGAGCGCCATTGCGCGGTGACTGCGGCGGTTCTTCTCGTCGGGGGCCATTTCCGCGGCCGTCATGGCCAGCTCGGGCAACCAAAAATGCGGGTCGTAGCCGAAGCCCCCGGCGCCCCGCGGCGAGTCGACGATGAGGCCCGGCCAGACGCCTTCGGAAACGAGCGGCGCCGCCGCGTGCGGACCGTCGATGAAAACCAGCACGCAGCGGAAGCGTGCATGCCGTTCGGTCATGGGCACTCCGTGCAGGGCAGCGAGTAACTTGGCGTTGTTCGCGGCATCCGATGCGCCGCTGCCGGCATAGCGCGCCGAATGCACGCCGGGTGCGCCGTCGAGCGCGTCCACCTCGAGTCCGGAGTCGTCCGCCAGCGCCGCGCACCGAGTGAGCGCCGCGGCATGGCGCGCCTTGATGAGCGCATTGTCCAGAAAGGTCCGTCCGGTCTCCGCCACGGAAGGCACGCCGAGATCGGTTTGTGCGACCAACTCGAACGGTAGCCCGGCGAGCAACGCCCGCAATTCGCGCAGCTTGCCGGGGTTGCCGGTGGCTATGACCAGAGGCCTGCGCCGGACCTCGTCAGGCGGCGCGTGCTTCGAGCTGTGCGGCATGCAGCCGGGCGATGCCGTGCGCGGCAAGATCCAACAACTGATCGAGTTCGTGGCGGCGAAACGCATGTCCTTCGGCGGTGCCCTGCACCTCGACGAACGCGCCGCCGCTGTTCATCACGACGTTCATGTCGGTCTCGGCGTTCGAATCTTCCGCATAGTCCAAATCGAGTACGGGCTGGCCGCGGAAGATTCCCACGGAAATGGCCGCCACCTGGCCGTGCAACGGATTGGCCGGCAGCGCCCGGCGTTTCAGCAAGGTATCGACGGCATCCGCCAGCGCGACGAATCCGCCGGTGATGGCCGCGGTGCGCGTTCCGCCATCGGCCTGCAGGACGTCGCAATCGATGGTCACCGTACGCTCGCCCAAGCCCTTCAAGTCGACGACGGCACGCAAGGCGCGGCCGATCAAGCGTTGAATTTCCTGAGTGCGTCCGGTTTGCTTGCCGCGCGCCGCCTCGCGGCCCGAGCGCGTATGAGTGGCGCGCGGCAGCATGCCGTATTCGGCGGTGACCCAGCCTTGCGCCTGACCGCGCAAAAACGACGGCACGCTCTCCTCGATGCTGGCGGTGCACAGCACCCGCGTGGCGCCGAACGACACGAGCACCGATCCTTCCGCATGCTTGGTGAAGCCGCGCTCGAAGGACACGGTGCGCAACTCGTCGGGCGCGCGACCGCTCGGCCGCAGGCTCATGCCGCCTGCCAGCGCAGCGCCGTCGCGCTCGTGTTGTCGCTGTGCGGGGCCGACGCGGTCACCGCCTGGCCACCCAGATCGTTCAATGAATCACGCAAAGGTTTACCCGCCGTCTGCGCGAAGCGCACGAGATCTTGATCGTTGAGATTGGCCCACAGGCCGTCCGTACACAATAGCAGGACATCGCCCGGCTTGAGCCGGCGCCGGGTCGACAGGCTCATTTCGGGCAGCGCGGCGTCGCCGCCGAGACAGCACTCCACGTAATTCCGCATGGGATGATCATGCACTTCGGACTCGGTGATCAATCCTTCGCGCAGCAACACCTCGACGTGGCTGTGGTCGCGGGTGCGATCGAG
>CAZZXZ010000052.1:6607-9153 GCA_964658135.1 uncultured Acetobacteraceae bacterium
ACGCACTCATCGGCCGCCGCCACCGCGACGCGATCCTGATTTTCTTCGCGATGGCCGATCAGGCTCACGTCCGCGGTCTCGATCTGCAATGATTGCTCCCGTTGGTGCTCGTCGATAACTTGGAGCCGAGTATGGCCGATTTCCCAGCAGAGCCCTATGATTCGTAGCATGACGGGTTTTGCGCGCCGCGAGCGGCAGTTTCCGTGGGGCATGCTGGCGTGGGAATTGAAGACGGTCAATCACCGGTTTCTGGAGGTGAGCTGCCGTCTGCCCGAGGAACTGCGGGGCGCCGAAGCCGATTTCCGGCAAAGCCTCGCAGCCGCGGTGAAACGCGGCAAGGTGGATTGCTCGTTGTATTACCGCCCCACGGCTGCCGCGACCTCGCTCGAAGTCGATGCCGATCTGTTGACGGCGCTCACGGCGCGCGCGCAATCGGTGGCGGCGCAGGTCGGCGGCGCAGCGCGCATCGACGTCATGGATCTGTTGCGCTGGCCCGGTGTGGTGCGCGACGCGACCCGCGACGTGGCGGCGCTGAGCGCCGCGGCGCAGTCCCTGCTCGGCGAGGCGGTCGCGGACCTGGCGCGTTTCCGCCACAGCGAGGGCGGTCGGTTGTGCGATGCATTGGAACAGCGGTGCGCGGCGCTGCTCGATCTGTCCGTCAAAGTCGAGGAACGGCTGCCGGAGGTGCGGGCCCGCTCGAGGACGAAAATACTCGACCGCATCGCAGGCTGGGTGAGCGAAGTCGATCATGATCGCCTGGAACAGGAGCTCGCCATGCTGGCCCAGCGACAGGACGTCGACGAGGAAATCGATCGTCTGCGCGGACACGTCACCGAAGTGCGCAGGACCTTCGGCGGCGACGAACCGGCGGGGCGGCGGCTCGACTTCCTGATGCAGGAACTGAATCGCGAGGCGAACACGTTGGCCTCGAAATCGCAGGATGTCCTCACCACCCGAGCCGCGGTGGACATGAAGGTGCTGATCGAACAGATGCGCGAGCAAGTGCAGAACATAGAGTAGCGACGGATGATGGAAGCCAGTTCGGATCTCGGTCGGTTATACGTCATCGCCGCGCCCTCGGGCGCCGGCAAGACCAGCTTGGTCAAGGCGCTCATGGCGCGCGAACCCCGCATGCGCTTTTCGGTCTCCTACACCACACGGGCGCCGCGGCCCAACGAAATCGACGGGCGCGATTACCATTTCATCACGCAGGATCAATTCGCGCAGATGATCGCGCGCAACGAATTCCTGGAACATGCCCAGGTATTCGACAACTTTTATGGCACGGGGCTGGAAACGGTGCGCCAGGCGCTCGCGATCGGCCAGCTGCTGCTCCTCGAAATCGACTGGCAGGGCGCCCGTCAGGTGCGCGACAGGCTGCCGGCGGCCCGCAGCATTTTCATTCTGCCGCCGACGCGGCTCGCTCTGGAGCAACGGCTGCGGGCCCGCAGCACCGATTCGCCGGCCGTCATCGAGCGCCGGCTACGCGACGCGGCCGACGACCTGACGCATTGGACGGAATTCGACTATGTCGTGATCAACGACGAATTCGACCGCGCGCTGAGCGATTTGTTGACCATCGTTCGCGATACCGGCGCCGCGTTGTCGGCAACCAGACCCGAGGTGGCGCGCTTCGCGGCGCAGTTGTTGCATGCGTGAGTGGCCGAGGGACGTCCGCTCTGCTATTCTTCACGACCCTTTAGCGGAATTTTAAGCCATGGCGCGCATTACGGTCGAAGATTGTCTGCAGAACGAACCCAACCTGTTCAACCTCGTCCTGCTCGCGGCGAAGCGCGCGCGGCGCCTGGCGAACGGCGCGGAAGCCACCGTCGAGTGGGAGAACGACAAGCCGACCGTGGTGGCGCTGCGAGAAATCGCCGCCGGAAACATCACCCTGGAAATGCTGGAAGAGCCGGAAGAGGCCGCCCCACAGCCCATGAGCGAAGTCGAGCCCCCCGTGGATTTTCGCGCCTCGCACCTCGGCTTAGGGGACTAACGCCGGAGTCGTCGCCGACAACACGATGGACTATGCGTCTTCCTTACTCGGTTTCCTACCTGGGGGACGGCGCTCCACCGGGATCAGTCAGCTCTTAGACAAGCTCGAGGCGTATCTTTCACCCGCGCAAATCGAGCGGGTACGCGAGGCTTACGAGTTCGGTGCCGAGAAGCACCAGGGCCAGAAACGCGTTTCCGGCGAACCTTACATCACCCATCCCGTCGCGGTGGCCGACATCCTGGCGGATCTGCGGCTCGATGCGGATACGTTGGTCGCGGCGCTGTTGCACGACGTGATCGAAGATACCCCCACCGCGAAAGCCGAGATCGCCACGATGTTCGGTCAGGTGGTCGCCGAATTGGTCGACGGCGTCAGCAAACTCGATCAGATCCAGTTCAAAAATCGTCAGGAAGCGCAGGCCGAGAGCTTCCGCAAAATGCTGCTGGCGATGGTGCGCGACATCCGCGTCATCATGGTCAAACTCGCGGACCGCATGCACAACATGCGCACGATCGGCGCGATGCCGCCGTTGAAACGGCGTCGCATCGCG
>CAZZXZ010000052.1:9163-21306 GCA_964658135.1 uncultured Acetobacteraceae bacterium
GCGGACGCTGAAGTTTCTGGCGCCGGAAAAACGGCGTCGCATCGCGCGCGAGACCCTGGAAATCTACGCCCCGATCGCCGAACGCCTCGGCCTCTACGCGGTGAAGCTGGAACTCGAGGATCTCGGTTTCCGGGCCTTGTATCCCTATCGATACAAAGTGCTCGAACGCGAGTTGAAGCGGGCCCGCGGCAATCAGAAAGAATTCGTCGCCAAGATCGCCGAGACGCTCAAAGGCGCCTTGAAAAAGGCGCAGCTGGCGGGCGACGTCGATGGCCGCGAAAAGCACCTCTACAGCGTCTACAAGAAGATGCAGAGCAAGCACATTTCCCTCAACGAAATGGTGGACGTGTACGGGTTTCGCATCATCGTCGAGAGCACCGATACCTGTTATCGGGGTTTGGGGCTGGTGCACAGCGTCTACAAACCCATGCCCGGACGGTTCAAGGACTACATCGCCATCCCGCGCGTGAACGGTTATCAATCACTGCACACCACGCTGTTCGGACCGAACGGTGTGCCCATCGAAGTGCAGATCCGCTCGGAACAGATGCATCGCGTCGCCGAATCCGGCATCGCCGCGCATTGGAAATACAAAACCGGCGGCGATGTGTTCGGCGGAGTCGAGCACGATCGCGCCCGCGAATGGCTGGCCGGCCTGGTGCAGATTCAAGAGGGCGGCAGTTCCGAGGAATTCCTCGAAAGCGTCAAAGTCGACCTATTCCCCGACAAGGTCTACGTGTTCACGCCGAAGGGAAAAATATTACGGCTGCCGACCAACGCGACGGCCGTCGATTTTGCCTACGCCATTCACACCGACATCGGTAATCGATGCGTGGCGGCCAAGGTGGATCGCCGTTTGGTGCCGCTGCGCACCCCGTTGCGCAACGGCCAAACCGTCGAAATCATCACCGCCAAGGGCGCGACGCCGAACCCCTCGTGGTCCGGCTTCTTGGTGACCGCCAAAGCACGCGCCGCCATCCGACAATATTTGAAGAACATGAAGCGCGGCGAAGCCCTCGAACTCGGCCGGCGGCTGCTCGGCTCGGCGCTCGATGAGCTGTCGCTGCAGCTCAAGAAGGTGGCCCCGGCGGATCTCACGGCGGTGGCCAATGAACTGAGCCTCAAGGACACCGATGAGCTGTTCGAGAAAATCGGTTTGGGCGAGCGTCTCGCGCCGCTGGTCGCGCGGCGACTGCAGCCGGCCAAGGACGAAGCCGACCAGCCGCATGCCAGCGGCCCGCTCATGATCGCCGGCACCGAAGGGTTGCTGGTCACCTACGCGCATTGTTGTTTCCCCATTCCCAACGATCCGATCATGGCGTATCTGAGCACCGGCCGCGGTGTGATGATCCATCGGCAGAATTGCGGTAACCTTGCCGAGTACCGTAAACACCAAGAGCAATGGCTGGCGGTGGCGTGGGAGTCCACCCACGAGCGTGCGTTCTGCTCGGAAATCCAGTTGGAAATCAACAACCGGGTCGGGGTGCTGGCCGCGGTGGCGTCGAGCATCGCGGGCACCGAGACCAACATCGATCAAGTCCAGTTGGAGGAGCGCGACGTCAGCAACTCGTGGTTGCGAATTCAATTGCAAGTGCGCGATCGCCGGCATCTGGCCGAGGTCATCCGAACCATCCGGCGAATGCCCGACGTGCAGCGAGTCTTTCGTACGCTGGCGTGAACGAGCGATAAAGGGTTTATGAGCAAACAAGTGATCTCGAGCGACCATGCGCCAGCCGCCATCGGCCCCTACTCGCAAGCGGTCCGGGTGGGAAACACGGTCTGGGTGTCCGGCCAGATTCCGCTCGATCCGCACACCAAAGAGCTGGTGCAGGGCGACTTCGGGGCGCAGGCCCGCCAGGTATTCGAGAATCTGCGGGCCATCGTCGTTGCCGCGGGGGCAACCCTCGACGACGTGGTCAAAGCCAATATTTACCTGACGGATCTCGGCCATTTCGCGCAGCTCAACACCATCATGGCCGACTACTTTCGCGAGCCCTACCCGGCGCGCGCCGCGGTCGAAGTAGCCGCGCTGCCGCGCGGCGCGCAAGTTGAAGTGGAGTGCATCGTCGCGTTGTGATCGAGCCTACGCCCGTGACCGCGCTGCGCGGCGTCGGCGACGCGCTGGCGGAGCGACTGCGCGTGCTGGGCGTGCAAACCACGCAAGACTTGCTGTTTCTGCTGCCGTTACGCTACGAGGATAGGACGCGGGTGGTGGCGTTGGGCGAGTTGATTCCCGGTCAGCGGGCGGCCGTCGAGGGTGAGGTGCTGCTGGCGGAGGTCGCCTTTCGCGGCCGTCGTCAGCTGTTGGTCAAGATTGCGGATGGGTCGGGTTTTTTGACGCTGCGCTTCTTCTATTTCTCGACCCATCAGCAGACGAGTCTGGCCAAAGGCGCGCGCCTGCGCTGTTTCGGCGAAGCGCGCCGCGGTCCGATCGGCTTGGAGATCGTGCATCCTGAATACCGGCGCATCGATGGGCCGGCCGCGACGGCCGTCGAGGAGCATCTCACGCCGATTTATCCCGCCACCGAAGGCCTCACCCAGACACGCTTGCGCATGTTGGTGGGCCTCGCCTTGGAGCGGACGTCGCCGCGCGAATACGAGGATTGGCTGCCCGCCGCGGTGCTGACCGATGCGCGCCTGCCGAGCTTGCAGGAAGCCTTGCAGTACGTGCACCGGCCCCCCGCCGATGCGCCGGTGCAAGAGCTGCTCGAATGGCGCCACCCGGCGCAACGGCGGCTGGCCTTCGAGGAACTGCTCGCCCATCAACTCTCCTTGAAAGTCCTGCGGCATCGGATCCGCAGCGATCCGGGCTGGCCGCTCGCCAGCGACGGCTCGTTGAAAGCGGCGGTACTCGCCTCGTTACCTTTCGAGTTGACGCCGGCGCAGCACCGGGTGCTGCTCGACATCGAGGACGATCTCGCGGCCGCGAAACCCATGCTGCGCTTGGTGCAGGGCGACGTCGGGTGCGGCAAGACGTTGGTCGCCGCGCTCGCCGCGACCCAGGCGGTACAGTTGGGTAGACAAGTGGCTTTGATGGCACCGACCGAGCTGCTGGCGGACCAGCATGCGCAAAATTTTCGGGCGTGGTTCGAGCCGTTGGGATTTTCCATCGCGCTGCTCACCGGACGCCAGACCGGCAAGGCGCGCGCCGCCATCCAGCGAGACATCCGCGACGGCATGGCCTGCATCGCGATCGGTACCCATGCACTATTCCAGGAAAGCGTGCAATTCCATTCGCTGGCATTGGTCATCGTCGACGAGCAGCATCGCTTCGGGGTGCATCAGCGCCTCAGCCTGCGGGAAAAAGGCGATCACGAAGGCCACCGGCCGCATCAATTGATCATGACCGCCACGCCCATTCCCCGCACGCTGGCGATGACGGCGTATGCCGACCTCGACGTGTCGGTCATCGACGAGTTGCCGCCCGGACGCATGCCGGTGAAGACCGTTGCGTTGACGGATTCGCGGCGCAGCGACGTGGTGATGCGAATTCGAACGGCCTGCATGGAGGGCCGGCAGGCGTACTGGGTCTGTCCGCTCATCGATGAATCCGACGCCACACCGTATCAGGCCGCCGAGGAGACGGCGGCCGCCCTGGCCGCCGCGCTGCCCGACCTTCGCGTGGGACTGGTGCACGGCCGTATGCCGGCCGCGGCCAAGGAACTCACCATGCGCCGTTTCAAAGCCGGCGAGATCCAGCTCTTGGTGGCCACGACCGTCATCGAGGTCGGCGTCGATGTTCCTAACGCAACGCTCATGGTGATCGAAAATGCGGAACGTATGGGGCTCGCGCAGCTGCATCAGCTGCGCGGCCGGGTGGGGCGCGGTCAACATGCCAGTTCGTGCCTGTTGTTGTATCGGCCACCGCTGTCGCCGGTGGCGCGCGAGCGGCTCGGCGTGATGCGCGACACCAACGATGGTTTCGAGGTGGCGCGCCGCGATCTCGAGCTGCGTGGTCCGGGAGAGCTGATGGGCGTCCGCCAGACCGGCCTCGCGCAGATGCGCGTCGCCGATCTGCTGCGCGATGCGGACCTGCTGCCGGGGGTGCAAATTGCGGCGGAAACCTTGTTGCGCGATTGGCCGGCGAACGTCGCGCCGCTCATACGCCGTTGGGTCGGACATGCAGAGCAATACGCCCGGGTCGGGTAGACTAGCGCGATGATATCCAAGCAGGCGAAACCTTTTCAGTCGTTGCAGTGGCATCCCGCCGCACGTCTCGGTCAGCTCGCGGTCGAAGCGCATCTGCGGCGCTGGCTCATCGACACGGGCGTGTTGTCCGTGCAGATGAAAGCGATCTGCGGCAAGGGATTCGCCCTGCGCATGGTGGACCAGTCGACCCGTCTGTTGTCGAGTTCGCACAGGCTGGGTTTGCGTGCCGACGACAATGCGGGGTTGTTTCGCGAAGTGGAAATAGCGCGCGCCGACCAGGTGTGGGTTTTCGCGCAAACCGTCGCGCCGGACTCGACTCTGTGCCTGCATCCCTGGCTCGCGGAACTCGGCGACGCCGCGCTCGATGAGACATTGCTGGGCTTGTCGGGCGTCGCACGCGGCTCTTATGAATATGCTTGGGTGCCGGTGAGCGAACCGTCGTTGGCCGCACGGGCGCTGCGCCGAGCCGAGGTGAAACCGGGCGGTCTGTGGGCGCGCCGCGTGCGAGTCACACTGCGGGGTGCGCCGTTGTTGATGCAGGAGGTTTTTCTCCCCGCCGTCGGCCGCCGTTAGGGCGCGGCGCGCGTGACGTTGCCGCGTTCGGGCGTCGAATTGCTGGAGCGCAGTGCCGCGCGCTGGCGCTGGTTCGCCTACCGCATACGTTTTCATCCGTGGACCACGAACGAGCTGCCGCGTGTGCTGGGCACGCTCAACGACTACGTTCTGCTCACGCGCCTGAACCGACCCGTCGGAATCTGGTTGTTGCTGTGGCCCACCCTATGGGCGCTGTGGATTGCCAGTCACGGCAAACCGGACGCGCGCTTGTTCGTCATTTTCGTCGCCGGCACGCTGCTGATGCGCTCGGCCGGCTGTGCGGTCAACGACTACGCCGACCGCAGCTTCGATCCGCGCGTCGAGCGCACCAAGGACCGGCCGCTGGCCGCCGGGCGCATCACCACCGTGGAGGCGCTGTTGCTGTTCGCAGTGTTGTCGCTCACCGCACTGATTCTGGTGCTGCAATTGAATCGGCTGACGTGGCTGTACGCCGTGGTCGGTGCGGCGCTCGCCGTCACGTACCCTTTCATCAAGCGATTTCTCTCCGTGCCCCAGATGTATCTCGGCGTCACCTTCGGTTGGGGAATCCCGATGGCATTCGCGGCGCAGGTCGAACGCGTGCCGCGCGTGGCGCTGCTCTTGATGTTGGCCAACATGCTGTGGGTGACGGCTTACGACACCATCTATGCCATGGTCGACCGCAACGACGACGTGCAGATCGGCGTGCGTTCGACCGCGATTTTATTCGGCGACTCGGATCGGCACATCATCGCCATCCTGCAGGCCATGACCCTGTTTTCGCTGTACCTGGTCGGCGGCATGATGCGCATGGGAGCTTGGTATCACGCCGGCCTGATCGGCGCGGGCGTCTTCTTCGTGCACCACCTCTGGTTGATACGGGCGCGCGACCGGCAGGCCTGCTTTCAGGCATTCCTCAACAATCACTATGTCGGTCTGTCGGTGTTCCTGGGAATCGCCCTCGACTATCAGTTTCGATGACCGCCGGCCGCCTATTTCTCAGGCCGTCGTGCCGGCATCCAGGGTCAGCACGGTCCCGGTGATGTTGCGCCCCCCGGCGCCGAGCAGATACTCGGCCGCGCGCGCCACGTCGATGGGTTCGGCAAGCCGGCGCAGGGCGCTGCGGCGGGCGATCTTGCCGCGCTGTTCCTCGCTGAGATCCTCCGTCATGTCGGTGTCGATGAAACCCGGAGCGATCGCGTTGACGGTGATGCCGAGCGCGCCTACTTCGCGGGCGAGAGCGCGCGTGAAGCCGATCAACGAGGCCTTGGTGGCGCCGTAAACGGCGAGGCCGCTGTAGCCGGTCTGCGCCACGATCGAGCTGACATTCAGGATGCGGCCGGCGCGCGCGGACATCATGGAGCGGACCACATACTTGGTGAGCACCATCGGCGACAGGGTATTCAAGCGGACCAACCGCTCGATGTCGCGATCGCGCATGACGCTCAGCATGCCGGGCGTGCCGAGGCCGGCATTGTTGACCAACCCGTAGATCGGTCCGAACTCGGTGCGCAACTCACGCACGAAGGCAGCCAGGCGCTCGAGCTCGGCCAGATCGCACGCACGGAATTCGATCGCGCCGACCGCCCGTTCCGCCGCATGCCGGCTCGCCGCGGAGAGCGCGTCCGTGGCGCCGCGCGCGACGGCGATGACCCGGTAGCCCGCCGCCGCCAGCACCGTCGCCATGGCGAGACCCAAACCGCGGCTGGCACCCGTCACGATGACGTTATCCACGGCTGCGCACCAGTTTGCCCGCGGCGCTTAGCTCCAAAGCGTCGACCACCCGCAGCATGGCCGGGACTTTGTAGGCCGGCATGGCCGACCGGCAGACGCGCAACAGATCGCTCTTGATGTGCTCGACGAGGCCGGGTGCGGAGGCGGGTGCCGCTCCCTCGACCAGCACGACATCGGCGATCACGATGGCTCCCGTGATGGGATTGCGGCGTCCTCTCACGAGCGACATCCGGACGCGCGGATCGGCGTTCAACAGGGCTTCGATTTCTTCCGGGTACACTTTCAAGCCCCCCACATTGATGATGCCGCCGATACGGCCGCGAAAATGATAACGGCCGTCGATCAATTCGACGAGATCACCCGTATCGACGAAGCCGTCCGCAGCCACGATGGGAGCCGCCTGCATGCCGAGATACCGAGCGGCGTTGCGCCGCGACCGAATGCGCAGAGTGCCGTCGATGACTTTCAATGCCATGGTGGCGCCCGGCGCGGAGTCGCCGCCCGCACCGTCGAGCAGCGTCGCCGGAAAGCCCGCGAGACCATCGCCGACGTCGAAGGCCACGCCGGCTTCGGTGGAGGCGAAGGCATGCGCGATGGTCGCGTCGGGATAGGCCGCACGTAAGCCATCCAACAGCGCTTGATCGGCGATTTCACCCGAGAGCCGCAGGTACTTCGGTGCGAATGATGCCCGCGCGCCATTCATCAGCAGGCGCCGCCAATGCGACGGCGTGCCGGAGATGTGGGTGACCCCGGCAGCGGCGGCCCGGCTCAGAAAGGTAGCCAAGGGTTCCGCAGGACTCGACAAGACCAGAGCGGCCCGGCTCAGCGCCGCGCGAAGATAGATCTGCAATCCCCCGTAACGCCGGATGTCATAGAAGGTGCTCCACACGGCATGGCTCGGCGCAGGACCCGCGCGCGGCAAGGCGCCCGCGAGGCTGTCGAGCGTATGACCGACCAGTTTCGGCATGCCCGTGGTGCCCGAGGTCAACAGCACCCATTCCGTCGGCTCGCCGCCACCGCGAACTACCGCGCCGCGCACGCAGCGATCCGTCATCACGAAGCGCTGCAAGCGAGTCTGCAGCGACGCGTCCAGGGTGCGATCCGTGACGATGGCATCCGCCTGCGCCATCGCCGCCACGGTATCGAGTTGTGCGGCCGTCAAGTCCGGCGTGCACAGCACCATGCGCCGCACGACGCCGTCGAGTTCGAGCAGTGCCACGGCGCAATGCAGCTGTTCGGCGGTTGCGACGAGAACCGAGCGACCTCGCAGCGAATCCAGAGCGTGAGGGAGGAAGCTTCCCGACGCGAGATCGGCCAACCGCACCACGTCGGCGTGCCCCGCGAACTCGCCGGTGACTTCGGCACCCGGCGGAAACACCATGTCCCACAGCGAGTTGAGTTCAGGCGCTTGCATAGGAGTTGCGCTCGGAGCTTAGCGTAAGCCGCGCCGGTGGATTTCACTTTTTGGATGCGGCAATTCGTGTCAACCGGCTTGCCGCGCTGCGGTTGACTATCGGCAAGCAGCCCGGAATACTGATCGAATGACCGTACGCACCGACTGGACATTGGACGAAGTCTCCGCGCTGTTCGCGCTGCCGTTCATGGACCTGGTATTCGAGGCGCAACGAGTGCACAGGTCGTATCAAAAGCCCAATTCGGTGCAGATCAGCACTCTGCTGAGCATCAAGACGGGAGCCTGTCCGGAGGACTGCGCCTATTGTCCGCAGAGCATTCGCTACGACACCGGACTGGAAACCGAAGAATTGATGGAGGTGGAGGCGGTGACGGCGCGGGCGCGTGCCGCCCGGCAGGCCGGCGCCACGCGATTCTGCATGGGAGCTGCCTACCGCTCGCCCAAGCCAAAGGATCTGCGCAAAGTGACCGCGATGATCCGTGAGGTGAAAGCGCTGGGTTTGGAGACTTGCGCCACCCTCGGCATGGTCGACGAAGCGCAAGCCTTGGAACTGAAAGCGGCCGGCCTCGACTACTACAATCACAATCTCGACACGTCGCCCGCCTATTACGAGAAGATCATCACGACGCGCACCTACCAGGATAGGCTCGACACCTTGCAGGCGGTCCGCGCGGCCGGTATGCACGTGTGCTGCGGCGGGATCGTGGGCATGGGCGAGGAACCCGAGGACCGCGCGCTGCTGTTGCACACGCTCGCCACCCTGCCGAGCCATCCCGATAGCGTGCCGATCAATCAGCTGGTACGCGTTCCCGGCACGCCGCTCGGCAGTGCCGCGACCCTGGATCCTTTCGATTTCGTGCGCATGGTGGCGGTCGCGCGCATTCTGATGCCGCGTGCGCACGTGCGCTTGTCGGCCGGCCGCAGCGAGATGAGCGATGAGATGCAGGCGCTGACCTTCCTGGCCGGTGCGAACTCCATATTCTACGGCGAGAAGTTGCTGACGACGGGCAATCCCGATACCGCGCACGACCGACGATTGTTCGAGCGGCTGAATATTTCGGCCGAGGCAACGCCGGTCGCAGCCGCTTGAACGAGGAAGCGTCCGCCTACGCCCTCGATCACGCCTGGGTTCGACGTTCGTTCGACCGCGCGAGCGAGGGCTACGACCGGGTCGCCGTGTTGCAGGCCGAGGTGCGCGATCAACTGTTGGGCCGCCTGGCGCTCACGGACCTGGCGCCGCGCGTGGCCATCGACGCCGGTGCCGGCACCGGCCATGCGAGCCGGACGCTTCGTCAGCGCTACCCCAAGGCACAGGTCATCGCGGTGGATTCCTCGCTCGGCATGCTGCGAAGCGCGGGCCGGCAAACCTCCTGGCTGCGGCCGTTCGCGCGGGTGTGCGCCGCTGCCGAGCGACTGCCGCTGCCCGCCGGTTGCGCCGACCTGATCGTCAGCAACTTTTTATTGCAATGGACCGATCTGGACGCCGCGCTGGCGGAGTTTCGCCGCGTGCTGGCGCCGCGCGGCCTGCTGACCTTCACCACGCTGGGGCCAGATACGCTCAGAGAGCTGCGGCAGGCATGGCTCACGGTAGATGCGCACACCCGGGTGAGTCAGTTCATGGACATGCACGATGTGGGCGATGCCATGGTGCGCGCAGGTTTCGCCGCGCCGGTGCTCGACGTCGAACGCTACACGCTGTGTTACGACGACCTGCCCCGCCTGGCGGCGGATTTGCAGGCAATGGGCGCTCGTAATGCAACCGTGGGCCGTTTAAAGGGCCTCACCACACCGCGTAAATTCGCAGCCCTCGAGGCCGCCTACGAGCCGTACCGTACCGACAACCGCCTGCCCGCCACCTTCGAGGTGGTGTTCGGTCATGCGTGGGCGCCGGCCGCCGCGGCGCCCCGCGTCGATACGCTGGTGTCGTTGGCCGAGTTGAAACAGGAATTGCGCCGGCGCAGCGATTCATGAGCATGCGGCGGCTGTTCGTCACGGGCACCGATACGGGCGTCGGAAAAACGCGCATGGCAGCCGCCCTGTGTACCGCCTATGCGCTCGCCGGGCACCGCGTAGCGGGCATGAAGCCGATCGCGTCAGGCTGTTTACCGACCGCGGAAGGATTGCGCAACGACGACGCCGTGGCGCTGCGCCGCGCGATGACGGTGCGGGCGCGTTACGTCGATGTGAACCCGTATGCGTTCGAGCCGGCGATTGCACCGCACATCGCCGCCACCGAAGCCGGCGTGACCATCGACTTCGACGTCTTGGACCGCAGCTACGAACGGCTCGCGCTGCAAAGCGACGTCTGCGTGGTCGAAGGCGCCGGTGGTTGGCTCGCTCCCGTCGACGCGCAGCGCACGTTTGCCGATTTGGCCGTCCGATGGCAATTGGACGTCGTGCTGGTGGTGGGCTTGCGACTCGGATGCCTGAATCACGCCTTGCTAACGGTGGAGTCCATCCAGCGGCTGGGATTACGGCTCTGCGGCTGGATCGGTAACGGAATCGAGCCGGCGTTCGAGCGCCGCGAAGCGAACATACAGGCGCTGCAGCACCGGATCGCGGCCCCCTGCCTGGGGCTTTTTCCCTATTCACCGCAGTTCGACGTGGACGCCGCCGCGAATAATTTGCGGGTCGGGCTACGGGAAGCGACGCTGATCTGACCCCGTTGAGTTATTCTTGGCGCAATGGAACAGCGCATAGAGCTCGCGCCGAACTGTTCGCTGACACCGGCGAGCGCGCGGCTTTTTTTTGGTTCGATCTGCCTGTTTTCTCTTGCGTTCGCGATGGTCTTCGTCACGATGGGGTTCTGGCCGGTGCTGCCGTTTTGGGCGCTGGAGATGCTGGCGTTGGGATGGGCCCTGCATGCCAGCATGCGGCGTCGCCGCTACACACAGACCGTCACCGTCAGCGACGCATGCGTCAGCGTGGTGACGCGGACCCGGCGCGGCGAGGCAAAACAAGAGTTTGCGCGGCATTGGGCGAAGGTTAGACTTCGCACTCCGCAGACGCGCCACTATCCAAGCAGATTGATGATTGAGAGTCGCGGCCGGGCGTTCGAGGTCGGCAATTTTCTCACGGAAGAGGATAGATGCCTGCTCGCCAAGCGCTTGAAGAACCTGGTGGGCGGCATGAACGAATCGCCGCCGCTGGAAATCGATTGAATCGAAGGGGATCCGTTTAGATGAGACTTATCAGGTTACGCGACGCCGTCGGTCGCATTTTCCGGCACCAGCATCCTTGCCGAGCCGGCGTGGCCGCACTCGCCGTGTCGGGTCTGTCCGCAACGGCCGGCGCGAACACGTCGAATGGTTACAATTTGCCGATCGGAGTCACCGACCTGAGCCGCGCCATGTACGGCCTGCACATGGAAGTGTTCTGGATTTGCGTGGGCATCGCGGTGGTCGTCTTCGGCGCCATGATTTATTCGCTCCTCCGCTTCCGACAGTCGCAGGGTGCGGTTCCCGACACCACCATGGTGCACAGCACCAAGGTCGAGATCATCTGGACGGCGATTCCGGTCCTCATCTTGGTGGTGATGGCCGTGCCGGCTGCCGAACTCATCTTGAAGCAGGAAGACACGCGAAATTCCGAATTATCCATCCGCGTCACCGGCTATCAGTGGAAATGGGAATACCAGTACATGGACGCCGGTGCGGGCGTAGATTTCTTTTCCACGCTGAAACAGGATTCGAACTTCGCCCGCCAGCTGAATTCCGGCATCGACCCGAAGAGCGTGCCCAACTATCTGTTGGACGTGGACAAGCCCATGGTCATCCCGAGCGGCACCAAGGTGCGTCTCTTGCTCACGTCCATGGACGTCATTCATTCTTGGTGGGTTCCGGATTTCGGCGCCAAGCGCTCGGCCATACCCGGATTCGTCAACGAACTCTGGTTCAAGGTCGATGCCGGCAAGGAAGGCATCTACCGTGGTCAGTGCGCTGCGCTGTGCGGCCGTGATCATGGCTTCATGCCGGTGGTGGTCGATGTCCGCAGCGCCGACGACTTCAAAAAATGGGTCGCGGAGCAGAAGGCGGCCGCCAACCCGACGGCACCCGCCGCTCCGGCAGAAGCGCCCGCGCCGCCCGCCACCGCCCGCAATATCGTTTCAAGAATCCACTAGAGAGTTCCACCATGGCCCACGATCACGCAATCGACACCGCCCCCCACGATGATCATCACGGGGAGCCCGCCACGGGAATCAAACGTTGGCTGTTCGCCACCAACCACAAGGACATCGGCACGATGTACCTGGTGTTCAGCCTGACGATGTTCT
>CAZZXZ010000053.1:0-21288 GCA_964658135.1 uncultured Acetobacteraceae bacterium
GTGTAGGCGGTGCTGCGAATGCTAGCGGGCCGCCTTGGGGAGGACGCGGGCGGCTACCCGGTCCGACCTCGATCAGCCGATCGCTAGACGGACCCAATTGCCGGACCTCCACGACCGTGCCGAGCGAAGTCGTAAGGGCAACACCCTCGGCGACCAATGTTTGACGCGGCTGCACCAATGAGCCGAGTCGCTCGGCCTGATCGGGTGGGAATCTCAAGATTGCGCGGTCCCTGAGCAGTGCGCCATTCACTTCGCCTTGTGGCCCATGCAATGCCATGCGCACCTGGCCCGATGTTTCGCTGATCGCGCCGGGTACCGGCGGCGGGACTAGGCCCGGAGGTGCGGGCGGCGGCGGGGGCGGCGGATTCGCCGGCGCCGGAACGTCAGCCTCGGTGACCGTACGATGCGTGACATCGTCGGTGATCGACACGGCGCGAACCAGTGGAAGTGCGGCGGCCCGCAGTCCGTGGATGGTCACTCGATCGCCGGGCCTGATCGCAAAAGCCATCTGCGTCGACAGATCGGGAGGCGTCAGAACCTCCGTACCGTCTTGCAAGATCACGCCGTCGATATCGCCACGTGCGGTCAGTGAAAATCGTTCGACTTCACCGCGGATGGCCGGGAATTGCTGCGGATCGAAGATCGCAGCGTGTGCATTGAGGAGGGCGCAGGCGCCGGATAGGGCCAGCATCGCACCGCTGGCGGACATCGACGGTCGACGGATTCGCATGGAGCACTCCAAGAAAGTGGTTGGACACCACCCTGAGATGCATCGAGCGTGCCAATGAGCGGCCTTTGTCCGATCAACGACTTACGCGCCGACGGGACTACTCAAGCGTCCGGTTCGGCGACGCCGGTGTCTGTTGATCGGACACCTCGATGCCCAGTCGTTTCATTTTGGTGTACAGCAACTGGCGATGAATGTTCAGCAGCCGGGCGGCCTCCGCGCGGTTGCCGCCACACTTGGCGAGAGCGCGTCGAATGAGCAGATCCTCCAGCCGCAGCGTTGCCGTCGGCAGATCTTCATCAGGCCAGTCCGCGTCGTGCGCCTCGGCGAAGAGCACGCTTTCCGCCGCGAACAGATCGGACGCCTCGATGCGGTTGCTCTGCACGGTGACCCGCATGCGATCCATCGTATTCTTGAGTTCGCGCACGTTACCCGGCCACGCCGAGCGAATGAGCGCCGCCGCCGCCGCCGCCGTCAAGCGTTTGCCGCTGCCCGCTTGCGCGAGGAAGTGCTCCGCCAGCGGCACGATGTCGGCGAGACGATCGCGCAGCGCGGGCAGGTGAATGGGCACGACGTTGAGGCGGTAAAAAAGATCCTCGCGAAAGGTGCCTTCGGCAACGCGTTGCTGCAAGTCTCGGTGGGTGGCCGCAATGATGCGTGCGTCGATGGGTATCGGGGCGCCTCCCACCGGCGTCACGATTCGCTCTTGCAAGGCGCGCAAGATCTTGGCCTGCAGCGCGGCGTCCATGTCGCCGATTTCATCCAAGAAAAGGGTGCCACCCTGAGCCTCGCGAAACGCGCCCAGCCGATCGCGCACCGCACCGGAAAAAGCACCCTTCACGTGGCCGAACAGTTCCGTTTCCATGAGCTCCGTCGGTATCGCCGCACAGTTGACGGCGACAAACGGCTGGCGCGCTCGTTGCCCGTGATCGTGGATGGCGCGAGCAACGAGTTCCTTGCCGGTGCCCGTTTCTCCCGTGATGAGCACCGTGGCGTCGCTGTCGGCCAACCGTCCGATCGCCTTTTGCACCGCACGCATCGCGTCGCTCGAGCCGATGAGACCCGATTCTGCGCGATCCTGGGTCACCAGCCGAGTCTCGGCACCGGCGGCGAGCATTGCCGACAGGACGCGCGCCAAGGCTTCACGTCCGATCGGCTTGGTGAGGTGATCGAAGGCACCCAGACGGATGGCCTCGATGGTGTTGTGGGCCGTCGCGTGGGCCGTGAGGACCGCGGTGGGGGGCGGACTGCTCATGGCGCGGATGCGCGCGAGCAACTCGAGGCCGTCCATGCCGCTCATCCGCAGATCGATCAGCGCGGCATCGATGGGTAGAGTGGACAAAGCGCGCAACGCCGCGGCGCCCGACTCGGCGAGGCTCGGTTGATGACCTAGATCGACGATGGCCTCCGCGAGCGCATCGCGCATTGCGCGGTCATCATCGACTACCAAGATCATCGCCATGGAATGAGTATCTCGAACGACGTGCCGCTCGATGCGGTGCTCAAGTACGCGGTGCCGCCGTGCCCGTGCGCGATATCGCGCACCAAGGAGAGTCCCAGCCCCGTTCCCTCGGGTCGGCCGGTCACGAACGGTTCGAACAGGTGATCTCGGATCGCCGGCGGCGGGCCCATCCCTGCATCGTTGACGGTGAGCTTGAGATTATCGCCCTCGACTACGGCAGTGACGCGGATGGTGGAATGTACGGGCGCAGCCTCGATGGCATTGAGCAGCAAATTATCGAGCGCGCTGCGAAGTTGGTCGGCGTCGAAGGTGGCCGTTTCCACGTCTACGGTGGTTGCGAGCGTAATCGATTTTGCCTGCGCCAATTCGGTCTGTTCGCGCACACAGGTCTCTACGAACGCGCGCACCGACGTGGTTTGGCGCCGGGGCGGCTCTCGCTCGGTCAGGCTCAACAGCCGTTTGAGCAGCCGATCGAGCCGCTCGATTTGACCCAACATCATCGACAGCGCCTCTTGCTGGCGGGGTGCATCGGCGAGCAGGGCATTTTCCGCCTTCAAGCGCATTGCGGCGATGGGATTGCGGATTTCGTGGGCGACCCCGGCAGCGACACGGCCGATCGCTGCGAGTCGCTCGCCGCTCGCAACCTGGCGCGCCAACTGTTCGTTGCGATCGCTGGTATCCGCCAGCCGTCGTCCGGCGCGATTGAGGGCCTCGATGATTTGATCGAGTTCCTTCTCCCCGGTCGGCCCAATGACCGGCAGGCGCAGCGCATCGTGCGTGTGCAGCGACTTCTCGATACGCATCACGTGTTTCGACCAAGTCACCGTGAGTCGGATCAACAGGATGGTGGCCGCCACGACGGCGGTCAGTAGTACGCCCAATCCCCCCATCAATTGCCGATAGGCACGACCGGCAAAGGTGACGACGCGGGTCATGGTCCATGCGGTGAGTTGAGAAATGGGTCCCTGCAACGGACAGGCCGTGAGGATCAGGACCTGAGTGGCCGCGTGGTACCGGCGACTGATGGGTCGATCCTGACCCTGCGCGGTGGCATTGATCGCTTGAATCCGCGACAGTTCAGCCTGTGGCATATCGGTTTTCGGTCCCGCTCCTTGATAGGTAGGATAAGCGTAAGCGAGGGCACCCGCGTCGGGCTGCCACAAACCCCCTTCGATACCGGGGCGATCGCGAAGTGCCGTTTGTACCACGGTGGTCAAGCCCGCCCGCAATGCCGAATCGTGCAACGAGGTCGGACCGCGCCATTGCGTGGCGTAGAAACGGTACGTCGCGGCGATCGCATCGCAGGCTCGCGCACTCTGCGCTTCGGCCTGGCCGGCTTGCGCACTGGCCGACTGATAAAACAAGCCGACCATCAAGACTCCCGTCGCGAGCCCCGCGATAACGAGCAACGCAATGAGAACGATCAGTCGACTGCGAAGTGATTGCATGAAGGGTCCATTCTGTCTCAAAGGCAGACACCGCTCGTCATTTTAACGGACGCTCCGGGCTATTTAGCACAGAGTCACGACGCCATTCGCGTCGCTTGATGGCTGGCACGGTGGTTGCATTGCTCGAGGTTTGATCTTGCGTAAGGCGGTATCTATGACGAACGATGCGAACGGCGGCCAGTTAACCTGGGCGCATGTAGGGGATCTCCACATCACGAACGCGAATGAAACCAACTACCGGGATTTCTTATCGACCGTCGAGACGATCAACACGCATCTCGCGGGGCACATCGATTTTTGCGTGCTGCCCGGCGATAACGCCGACGATGGGTCGGCCGCTCAGTATGCCCTCATCCGTCGTGGCATGGAGCGGTTGACCGTACCGTTGCACGTCATTCCCGGCGATCATGATCGCAAGTCCGGCGACTTGCGGGCGTTTTATCAGGGTCTCGGCGTGCCGCCGCTGCCGAAGGCCGTGACGGCGGGCGGCTACCGCTGTCTGTTCTTAGATGTTGTGTCGCACGGAACCGGAGGACCCGATTTCGCGTTGGGGCAGAGCCAGTTGCAATGGATGGCAGCAGAACTCGAATCGGCCCGGACGCTCCGAGAGCCGGCCGTCGTCTTCATGCATGTGTATCCTGCCGATCTAAAGGCCGACGGCGCCGCGGTGCGGCGGTTGCTCGACAAGTATCGGGTGATCCTGGTGGACATGGGGCACACGCATTACAACGAGCTGAGCAATGATGGCACGACGATCTTCGCAACCACGCGCTCCACCGGCCAGATCGAGGAAGGGCCGGTGGGCTTCTCGCTGGTCGCGCTGAGCGGCGGCGTGGTCAGTTGGCGATTCAAGCCGCTGCGCAGTGCGTGGCCTTTCGTGATGATCACCGAGCCTGCCGATTATCGTTTGGTCACGGATGTACGAAGACCCGCGCACGTTGCCGCGGACGATTTCACCGTCAGAGCGCGTGTCTGGGGTGCCGCGGCGGCGTGCGTATGCCGTTGTCGCATCGACGACAGTCCCTGGCTCACCATGCAGGGTGATGCCGGCACAGGGAGATGGGAGCTTGCCTGCCAGGCGCCTCAGCACGGCTTCACGCTCACCGTCGAAGCCACCGATGCGGCGGGCGGCAAGGATACCGATGCCATTTCGGTCGCCACGCCGCACGACTATCGACGCCCCGTTCGAACAGCCGACGGGAGCGATGCCGATGCGCTGTCTGCGTGGCCCGCACGGCATCTGCTGGGCACGCGTCTGGGGCCGAACCGGAATGGCCGGCAATGGTGATGGGTCCGCTCGCTCACGTCGCGACGTGGTGCATTGCCGCGTTCGGCATTCTTGGTGTCATCGTGCGGCCCTGGAAATTGCCAGAAGCGCTGTGGGCCGTCCTCGCCGCGCTGGCCTTGGTGCTCTTCTCGTTGATTTCCTGGCACGATGCCGGCAAGGCGGTGTTGAAGGGAATGGACGTCTACCTGTTCCTCACCGGGATGATGTTGCTCGCGGAACTCGCCCGACACGAAGGCCTGTTCGACTGGCTTGCCGCGTTCGCGGTGCAACGCGCGCAGGGATCGCCCACCCGTTTGTTCGGCCTGGTGTACTTGGTCGGTACGCTCGTCACCATCTTCCTGTCGAACGATGCCACCGCGGTGGTGCTGACGCCGGCCGTGTATGCCGCTGCCAAACAGGCCAAGGCGAAGCCACTGCCGTATCTTTTCATCTGCGCAATGATCGCGAATGCCGCGAGTTTCGTGCTGCCGATTTCAAATCCCGCGAACCTGGTGGTGTACGGGACCCACCTGCCGTCGCTCGCCACCTGGTTGGTGGAATTCGGCCTGGCCTCGCTCATGTCGATCGCCGTTACGTTCATCGTCTTACGGGTTACGCAGCGGCATGCGTTGAGGGAGGAGATCTCACGAGAAACCGAGGTGCCCGCGTTGTCGCCAGGTGGCCGTGCCGCGGCCGGCGGCATCGGCTTGACCGCGCTCGTGCTGCTCGTCGCGTCGAGCCGTGATTGGCAATTGGGGTTGCCGACTTTTTTGGCCGGTGCTGCCACCGCGCTTGCGATCATGATCTTGAGGCGGCTCTCGCCTTGGGTCATCGTCAAGGACATCTCGTGGAGCGTGCTGCCCTTGGTGGCCGGGCTGTTCGTGCTCGTCGAGGCGGTCGAAGGAACCGGCATATTAAAACCCTTGATCACCGGCTTACCTGCCATGGCCTCCTCGGCACCCCAGGCGACCGCGCTCGCGATGGGCGGAGCCGTGGCCGTTCTTTGTAATCTCCTGAATAACCTGCCGCTCGGGCTGATCGCCGGCAGCGTCGCCGGGAGTGCTCAGTTGTCGCCGCACGTCACCGGTGCGCTGTTGATCGGGGTGGACCTCGGGCCCAACCTCTCGGTGACGGGATCCCTAGCCACCATCTTGTGGCTGGTCGCGCTGCGCCGCGAAGGCCAGAGCGTCAGCGCCTGGACGTTCTTGAAGTTAGGGTGCTTGGTAATGCCGCCCGCCCTCATCGCATCGCTCGCGACTTTCCTCTGGCTACGAACTCATTAACGGAGACCGACATGAACAACCTCCCGGCAGGATGGCTGTACCCCATCATTCTCATCGCGGGCGCGCTGCAAGCGTGGGGTCCGCCGATGAATAACGCCTTGAAGAACGCGCTCGTGAACCCTTGGTTGAGCAGCCTGGTCTCGTTTTTGCCGATCGTCGCGTTTCTGGGCGTCTTGACCCTGTGTGCGCTGCGGCCGTCGCCCACCGCCGCCTCATTGAGCCACATGCCATGGTGGGCGCCGTTGGGCGGCCTGGTCGGCGCCTTTGCCGTGGTAGCCGGTCTGGTGTTCGTCGGCAAGGTCGGCGCGGGAGCCTTCGCCGGCTTGACCATCACGGCCAACATCATCATGTCGCTGGTGATCGACAAGTTCGGACTCTTCGGCATGGAGACTCACGCCCTGAGCATGGGCCGCGTGGCGGGCGCGGTCCTCATGGTGGGAGGCGTGGCGCTGATCTCGTATTTCTAAACCGGTGGCGCCGTTGATGCCGCATGGGCCGCGCGGACGGCAAGGCTGCCCGCTCGACCGGTAGAAGAGGGTAGAGTACTTCACGTTCGAGCAGCGAGAAGCTAAAGCCGTGGAGTCGCGATGCATGACAAAATCTTGGTCCCGGTCGATGGCGGCGATGCGCGTACGAGGGACCGGGGCGTACGCTCGAGCGCTCGAATGACGGTTTGTTGAGCGGCGAGTTGGACGCCGCATGCTGATTACGGTCGGTCAAAAGCGCACTTCGATCATCGATCGGCGCCTTGCCTGCACGCTGGCCGCGATTGCCGGCGGCGTCAACACGGTCGCCTTTCACGCCGTCGGCTTCTTCTCGGCGAACATGACCGGAAACGTGTCGGCGGTCTCGGATCATCTGGCGCGCGGTCAATGGCTCATCGGTGTTTTTTACCTGACCATCGTCGTCTGTTTCGTGGCGGGCGCATCGATATCGATCATCCTCATCAACGCCGGCAAGCGCCGGCAGATTCGCGGGGTCTACGCGTGGAGCATCATCGCCGAAGCGGGCCTCATGATCGCGCTGGCGGTGGGCGAGTTCTTGCTGCCGAACCGTGACTCGGGTCCCGTGCTGGTGCTCGGGTTGAGCTTTCTCATGGGTCTACAAAACGCGGTGGTGACGCGGATCTCGGATGCCCGCGTCCGCACCACGCATGTGTCCGGAATGGCCACCGACATGGGCATCGAACTTGCCATGCTCATCGATGTCGCGCGCGGCCGAGAGCCGAGCACCGAGGCGACTTTAAATTGGTCGCGTTTCCAATTGCATTTCCAGACCATCGTCGCGTTTCTGGCCGGTGGCGTTCTCGGCGTACTGCTCTATCAAGTGGCACCGGACAGCTTGCTCTTGATTGCCGCCGCCTGTTTGCTGGGTATCGGTGTCGGTGGCCTGCGACGGGCACAAAAAACTCCGGTGTCCGGCTAAGTACAAACCGAACTCCACGAACGGTACTCACGGATAGGCCGCGGCGCTGACAGCACCGGCGCGCGCGCATCTGCGGGAGCGTTCGCCGGCGGCCGCTGCGATCAACACGGCGTTCGTGCCGCCGAACGCGAAAGAATTCGACATGACGACCTTCAAGTCGACGCCCGTTCGTGCCCCGGCCGCAACATAGTCCAGGTCGCAAGCCGGGTCCGCCGCATCGAGGTGCATGGTCGGTGGTATCAGGCCTTCCTTGAGGCACATGACGGCGATGACGAATTCGAGCGCGCCGGCGGCACCGAGCAAGTGTCCGTGCGTCGATTTGGTGGAGCTGACGGGCAGTCGATGAGCTCGCGCGCCGAAGACCTGTTTGATCGCGGCGGTTTCGACGGCATCGTTTTGCAGCGTCGCGGTGCCGTGCGCGTTGAGGTAGTCGATCGCGTCAGGTGCGAGTGCCGCGGATTCGAGCGCGGCCCGCATGGCGCTTGCCTGACCGTCGATGGTGGGCCGCGTGATATGCGCGGCATCGCTGGTCAAGCCGTAACCACACAGTTCGGCGTGAATCGTCGCCCCACGGTCGACGGCGCGCTGCCATTCCTCGAGTACGACGAAGGCCGCCCCTTCGCCGAGCACGAGCCCGGTGCGGTTGCGGGAGAACGGCCGGCAGGACGTGGTCGGGTCGTGCGGATCCTCCGCCGCCAACGTGCGCAGCGCTTCCCAGGCGCGCAGTACCCCGAAGGTCAAAGGCGCCTCCGCACCCCCCGCCAACGTCACATCGACGTCGCCGCTTTGGATTCTGCGGGCCGCTTCGCCGAGCGCCACCGCGGACGAAGAACACGCCGTCGAGTAGGTGATATTCGGTCCGGTGAGTCCGTATTCGATGCCAATCCAAGCGGCCGGCGCATTGGTCATGGCGCCGAGCACCGTGAACGGTTTCACCCGCTCGGAGCGCTCGGCATAAATGATTTGGTAACCCTCATCGGTGGTCTGCGCGCCGCCCATGCCGGAGCCGACGAACACGCCGCAGCGTTCGCGTCGTGCCGTCGAGAAATCGAGCCGGGCGTCCGTCACCGCCTGCCGGGCCGCGACCAAGGCCAGCTGACTCACACGGTCGAGCAGCCGCAAGCGCGGCGCATCGAAATGCTGGGTGCCATCGAAGGCCACCGCCGCGCCGATGGGCGACCGCAGACGCGCCGCCAGCGACGGCGGCAGACGGTCGATCCCTGAGCGACCCGTCGTCAAGCTCGTCGTCAGTGAGTCGGTCGAATTGCCGAGAGGCGTCAGCACACCTAAGCCGGTGACCGCGACGCGCCGCGTCATGCGTCGTTCGCGGCGATCAAACCGTCGATATACGCGACCACGTCTGCGACGGTCACGAGATCGGTGGGAGGATCGCCCGGAATCTTGACGTGAAAGTGATCCTCGATCTTGAACATCAACTCGAGTAAACCCAGCGAGTCGATGCCGAGCGTCGCGAGCGATGCGGTGGGTTGCAGGTTATCTGCCGAGACGTGGTAATCACGGATCAAAATGCCTTGCAGCGCCTCGAGAGTACTCATGGAACGCGTGCTTTGCCGGCCCAGCGGGCCGCCCGCGTCAACAGCGAAGGCCAATGCTCGAGTACCGTCTGCAGCGTGCCGCTGACCGCGGGCCGCATGGTCGCATGGGCATATCCGGCAGCGAACCGCAGGCGCGGAGTAAAGGCGCGCCGCCAGGCCGCGCCGTAACGCCGGTTCACCGCCCAGGTCCAACCCGAATCGATGGGCAGCGCCGGACGTGCACCCAAACACTGCGCGAGCAGCCCGGCGGATTGCAGCGCCATGCTGATACCCTCGCCGATCAGCGGATGCGTCTCGCCGGCCGCATTGCCGACGCGAAACGTATCGAGGCTGCCGCCCACGCGTATTCCCGGTCGCAGCGGGCCGACGCTGAGCCAGGCAGCGCCGATTGACGGTTGCTCCAAGACCGCTTGCAAGCTCGGGCACGAGCGCCGTAGAAGCGCCGTCACCGCGGCGCCTGCGGACGTCCCGGGCAACGATGCCCGGCAGGCCTTCAGCGCGTCGCGTCGAATGCAGCATGCCACCGTCGTGCGGCCGCCTTCGGCAACCACCAAGCCGCCGTAGCCACCGTCGAATGCGATCACCGGCAGCAACCCCGGCGCCAATGTCGAGTCCTGAAAACGTGCTTTGAACGCGAACAGATCCGCCGCTGCGCGCGCCTGGGGCGCCGCCGAGTCCGCGGCCGTGGCCGCGGACTCGGACTCGACGGGTCCGGACTCCCACGAGCCATGGGCATCGATCACCACGCGTGCATGACACACCATGGCGTCGATCGCGCAGAGAAAATCGCCGGGCCGTCCCCGGACACTGCGCACCTTGGCGGGTTGCAGCACCGTGACGCCCAAACGGCGCGCGTGCTCGAGCATCAGGTCGTCGAGATAGTCACGGCCGACCGCTCGTCCATAGCGGTCAGCGCCCACCTCGCACGCGGGAAACGCCGCGACGACCATGGCGCCCCGGCCGATCCAGCCGATACGCCGCAACTCGGGTCCCGCCATCCGGCGCACGTCGACGCCGATCCCGAGTCTATCCAAAAGACTGAAAGTGCCCGCCGATAGGCATTCGCCGCAGACTTTCTGCCGGGGGAAAGCGGTCTTCTCCGCGAGGACCACACGCCAGCCGGCGCGGGCCAGCAACATCGCGGTCGCGGATCCGGCGGGCCCCGCACCGATGATCAGCGCGTCGGTCTGGATGCTGCTCACGGTGCTCACGGCGGCGCTGCTCTTTGGTTCGCCGTGAGGCGCCGGTGGCCGCGAACGGCGGAGAAGCACTGTGTGAACGGCAGCGCCCGATACTCCTCGAGAATCCAGGGGTCGGGGGTCCGCGGCCAGACCGTCGTCAATTCATCGCCGGCAAATCCTGCCGCGACGCTGGTGACGGCATCCTCGCGGGTCACCGCGTTGGCACCGAGCAAGCCGATGCAGGCACTGCCGAGTCGGCCGAGCAGATCGCGCCGCGGCTCGCAGGCGACGAACGCGCTGCTGCGCCGGGCCACCCCGGCCAACAGTACGGCGAGGTCGGCGGCCTGGAAATGATGCAGGAACAACGCCGCCACGCACAGATCGTAGGGCGCTGCCGACGGCTCGCGCGCCCAGACGATGGCATCGCCGCACCGTACGGTGACGCGCCAATCCAGGCGCCGATAAGCCTCCCGGGTGACCGGCGACAGCAGATCGTGGCGGTCGATCAAGGTGAGTTCGACGCCGCGCCACGGCGGCTGAAGCGCGTGCGCGAGCCTGAGCAGCAGCGTGCCGTCGCCCGCGCCCAATTCGACGATGCTGCGCGGCGGCGGGTCGAGCCGCCACTTCTCGATGGCCCGCCGCAAAATGGACACGGTCCCCATGGCGCGATGCACGCGGCGCAAATCCCCGCGTGAGCGCATGGCACGTGGATCGTCCGCTCGAAGCTCATCGAGCAGCTCAGGCAACACGCGACGCGGGTGACTGCTCATGGACTAATCGACGGCGAGCAACGCACCGTGACACGTAAACCCCGCCCCGAACGATGACATCCACCACCAACCGCCGGGCGCGGCCGCGTCGATGGCGGCAGCCAGGACGAAGTAAACGAAGGCGCTGCTCAAGTTGCCGAAGCGGCGCAGGGTGTCGCGGCTGTGGTCGAGCGCCCCCGCCGGCAAGTCGAGTTGATCGGCGAGTTCGAGCAACACGTCGCGACCGCCCGCATGCATGATCCACGTCGCGATCTCCTGGCGTCCCAAACCCTGGCGCGCGAGCGCCGTGACGAGGATCTGATTGGCGTGCGCTGCCGCGAGTCGTGGTACGGCCCGCGTGAGCACGTTGCGTAGCATGCCGGCGCGATGTTCGAATCGCAAAGCCCCGCGATCGGCCGGACTCGTCAGCGAGACCGTGTCGCGCCACTCGATCGAACGACGGCCCGCGGGACGGGTCCTCGACAAGACGGCCGCGCCCGCGCCGTCTGCGAAAAGGCAGGCACTGATGAGCACCCCCGGATCGTTGTCGAGATACATCGCGGCGCTGCAGACTTCGACGCAGATGGACAGGACGTGCTCGCAACGGTCCGCGTGCAGCAGGGCGGCCGCCAGCTGCCAGTTCGGCAGCGCGCCGGCACATCCCTGGCCGACCAGGTCATAGCACGCCACGCCGTTTGGCAGGCCGAGGCGCTCCATGACGTAACTCGTCAGACCTGGGCACAGATAACCCGTACACGTGCTGACCACCACGGCGCCGATCGCACTCGGCGGCAGCTCGGCGCGCTCGAGCGCTTGCCGGCCGGCGGCCGCAGCGAGGCTCGGGGCGTGCAGCGCGAAGCGGCGGTGCAACGTATCGGGATCGATGGTGAAAACGTCGTTCAAGGAGTCGACCGCAAGCCAACGTTCTTCGATTCCATTGTCGCGGCCGAGTACCGCCTTGGCGACCGTGTGCGCACGGGCATCGAGCCGGTCGAACCATGCGGACGCCGTGAACGCCTCCCAGCAATCGTTTTTTGTGTAGCATCTTGCAGGCAGTGCCGTGCCGATCGCGTTCAGATACATGAGCGTAGCGTACTCCAGCTCGCCGGCTTTTCCTGGTCAATCTATGGACGAGTGGTGACCCCAATCGAAACGGCGCCCGAAGATCGTTTTCACGATCAGATGGTCGGTCGAACCGGTGGCGCCGATCCCGATACCGATATTGATTTCCCATACCGGCGACACGTTGAGGTCGGCAACCACGAAAAGCTGTTGTTGCTGATCGTGCGTCGGGCTGATGTTGGCGATGGCGCCGTAATCCGCGTAGTACTCGATACCTCCGCTCACCACGCGCGTGAAATCGTAGCTGACTTTGAAGCTGGGCGAAAAGCCGAGGCCTTGATTGACGTCGGGGCCGTGTAGCGTGCGCTCGAGGGCGGGATTGATGGCGAAATACCAGCGGCCGATGCTCTTATCGATGATGGGGCGAATCTCCCACGTCCAGGTGTCGGTGGAATAAGCCGAGCGCTGGAAGCCGATTTCCGTGGACAGACTGACGCCGACCGGCCAGCCCCACGAATCGGGAACGCGCACTCTCGGGCGTATGTGATCGCCCACCCATTGCACCCCGTGCGCGTCCTGTTCGCTGGTGAAAATATAGAAACCGACCTCGGACCAATCGTTGATACCCTCGGTGAGCTCGACGGTTTCGTGTTCTTGATGGTCGGTCGGGTACACGCCATCGATGGGAAATTTCTGCCCGTCGACGGTGAAATTCGAATGCAGCTCCACCATCAGCGTGGCGGGCGCCACGGTCTGCGCCCCGTAAACTTGAATTTCGTAATTAGCCTGCGCGTACAGGCCGCGCGGCAGCAGCGCCCACAGAAGCAGCAGACACGGCCAGCCGTAGCACGGAACCCGGGGTCCGCTAGGCATAGCGCAGGAGCATCATGAAGCCCAAATCCATGTGATTTTGCTGATGGCAGTGAAACAGGGTGGCGCCCGGATTATCCGCCACGAACTCGACTTCGGTACGCGTCTGCGCGTCGACCAGCACCACATCCTTGACGATCCCGCGCAGTTCGGTGGGTTGCGGTCCCGGCGCCGCGAGGGGTGCGCCGACGGTACGCAGCTCGAAACTATGGCGATGCAGGTGCAACGGATGATCGTCCATGCTCTTGTTGATGAATTGCAGGCGGTAACGCCGCCCGCGCGTCAACGGCGCAATGCCGCTGCGGGGATACGCCGCGCCGTTGATGAGCCAGCTTTCCATGCTGCCGTGACCTTGAAATTTCGATTCGAAAACCAGCGGCACCACGATGGGCGGGCCGGCGGCGTCGGCCGTCGCCAGTTGATGGGTGAGGTCGGTCGCCGCGAACTGTGCGTAATTCCAGTTCAAATCCGCCGGCTGCAGCCATTGCGCATTGCCCGACCGTGCTTCGTACTCCACCGCGACCGCCATGCCCAGGGCTTGCACATGTTTACGCACTTCCCCGAGCACCCAGACGCCGGGATTATTCATTTCCACGACGGCGCAAATCCGCTCCGCAGGCGCGAGCCGCAGCATCGATACCAGCTGGGGATTGGCAACCGCATTGCCGTCGAGCGCGATCACCCGCATTCTATGTCCGGCGAATGCCAGCCAATGCACTTCCGTGGGGCTCGAATTGAGCACATGCAGCAAAATGTGCTGTCCCTGTTTGACCCGCAGCGGTTCGCCATGACCCATGACCTTGCCATTGATGGTGGCTGCGCCATAGCGTGGATTCATCCCGCCATCGTCGCTGGCAATGAGTTGCCCGTCCCAATCATGCAAAGCCAGAAAAAATTCTTGGTCGTAGCGGCCGGGTTCTGCGCGGGGTTCCACCATCAGAAATCCGTGCTGACCGCCGTATTGAGCGAGCGTCAGATCGTTCATCGCCATGGTGTGGGTGTGATACCAACGAAAGCCGCTCGGCTGCGGCGTCAAGGTATAGCGCACGCGGGCATCGGGCGCGATGGGCGGCGTCCCTTCTTCCAAAGCGCCATCGACCTCCGGCGCGCTGCGCAACCCATGCCAATGCACCACCTCGGGCCGCGCGCTGCGGTTCACCACATCGATGGTCGCCGGTTGATTTTCTTTCAGACGCAACAGCGGCCCCGGCACCTGACCGTTGTAGGCGGTGGTTTTCACCGTGCGGCGCGGCGCAATTTCGAGCGCCAGTGAGCCAATCTCCAGGCTATGGTCGGGCTTCGGCGCGCCGGGCGGCGAGGAACTGCGCGCGGAGCTCGGTAACAGATGCAATGACGGCACCACGGTCGCCAAGCCCGAGAGCTGCAGAAAACTGCGCCGCGATATCATGCAAAATACACCCGGTTACTTTGCAATACAAAGTAACGCCGTCTAACCTACAACGCAAATAATTTAAAGCGGGTCGGCCGCAGTCAGGTCGCCAGTTCGTCGATCATGGAAATGATGCCCTGGAGAACCACGCCACCGACCCTGTTGCGACAACTTTCGATTTGCTGGCGGTCGAACGAGCGTGCCACCGTTTTGCCCTTGACGATGATCTCGATGTGGGTGCCACCGGGTCCCTTGTCCGTCGATCCCGTGTCGACATCCGTCACGCTGCCGAACAAACCGTGCGGTACCAACCGGCTCTTGATCTCATGTCTGATCTTGATGAGACCGGTATCGAACTCCTCTCGCGACTGTTTATCGTCCAAAGACCACTCCTACATTCTGCGGTGACGTGATGCGCATGATACGCGCTTGCGGGGCGCCGGGATGCGCGGCTTACTGCCAGGTGGCATCCGAGCGGTTGCTCAAGGCCCGGTCAAGCGAGACCGCCGCGCTGATCAGCGCCAAGTGGGTCAAAGCCTGTGGAAAGTTACCCACTTGTTCGCCGTTCGCCGCAATCTCCTCCGAAAACAAGCCGACGTGATTCGCATAGGACATCACCTTCTCGAACATCAATTCGGCGCGCACGACGTCGCCCGCCCGCGCCAGACATTCGACGAGCCAGAACGAGCACGTCGTGAACGTGCCTTCATTGCCGCCCATGCCGTCGACCTGCTCGCCGGCATCGTAGCGATGCACCAGCGCACCCTCGGCAAGGGTCTCCTCGATGCGTCGCATCGTGCCCGCCCAGCGCGGATCTTTGGCGTTGATGAAGCGCACCAAGGGCATCATCAACGCCGAGGCGTCGACCCGCGACTCGCCCCGGCTTCTCAGGAAACTGTCCGAGGCCGGATCCCAGAAGTCCGCGACGATGGAGCGGTGTATGGTGGAGCGCACGTCGTTCCAGCGCGGCAGCGGCGCCGGCAGCGAGCGTTTTTGCGCCAGGCGAATCGCGCGATCGACGGCAACCCAGCACATCACGCGGGAATGCAGGTAGTGCCGGCGGCCGTTGCGGGATTCCCAGATGCCCTCGTCGGGGTGCTGCCAGTTTTCGCACAGCCACTCGATGTGCTGCACGATGAAGTCCCAGGCGGTAAAGGATATCGCCCCGCCGTATTTGCTGGTCAGGTACACCGCATCCATCAAGGCGCCGTAGACGTCGAGTTGTAGCTGGTCGCCGGCCGCGTTGCCGATCAGCACGGGCTGCGAGCCACGATAACCCGCGAAATGCTCCAAAGCCTCTTCGCGCATATCGCTGGAGCCGTCGAGCCGATAGAACGGCCGGATGACCCGGTCGGTTCGACTGCGATTGATGCAGCGGCCGATCCAATGCAGGAAGGCGACCGCCTCGTCGACGTAGCCCAAGCGAATGAACGCGTAGGTGGCGAACGAGGCATCGCGAATCCAGCTGTACCGATAGTCCCAATTACGTTCGCCGCCCACCACCTCGGGCAGTCCGAAAGTTGCTGCGGCGGCCATCGAACCGTGCTCCGAGGAGGTCAACAATTTCAACGCCAAGACGGAACGCGTCACCGCGCTTCGCCAACGTCCGCGATAGGTGGACCGCGACGTCCAGGTGCGCCAGTAGATGACGGTGGCGTGCAGTCTGCTCGCCGCGAAATCCGCCACGGCGGCGCCGTGCTGCGGCAAACCATCACCGCTCGAACCTAGGATCAGGTAACACGGCACATGGGGTGTCAGTGCGATGCGCGCGACGGCCGTATCGTCGTCGATCTGCAGCGGCACCGTGGCCATCAGGCGCAAGGGTCGCGCGAGGGCGACGGTGCGGAATTCGATGCCTTCGTCGATCCGGTGCGTGGTGTGCGAGGCGCGCGCGTAATCGAATCGCGGTGCGCAGCGGACGTCGACCGTGGCGACGCCGCGGACCGACTCCAGTTTGCGAATCAGCATGGGTTCGCCCTCGTGCTGCCCGACCACCATGAAGTCGGTGAGTTCGACCACCGCATCGGCGCCATGAAATCCGGTGATGAGCACGTTCGTATCGGGTATGTAAATTTGCCGCCGGGAGACGTGGGGAATGTGCACGGCGACGGAGAAACTCCCGCCGTCGCCGTCGAGCAGGGCGGCGAACACGCTGGGGCTGTCGAGCCGCGGCAGGCACATGAGATCGACGGTGCCGTACGTGTCGACGAGCGCAATGGTGTGCAAGTCGCCGATGATGGCGTGATCTTTGATGGCGCGGGCGTCTCGCTGTCTGGCTGACATGGCGACTCTGGGTCTCGACTTCAATCGAACTCGGCCGGCAGATGCGGATTTTCGGCGTGACGAGACATGAGTTCGATCTGCGCGACGGTGGTGCGGCCCACCGACAGGGGCGGTAATTCTTGTAGCGCGAAAAATTCAACTTCGCTGGTCTCATCGCTGGGTTGCGCGCTGCCGCCCGTCAGTTCGCAGATGAAAAACATTTTGTAGATGGAGTCGAGATGGCGCGGCGCATTGCGCCGACGATAATCGTGCACGGCCGCCAGTTTGACGGCACGAGCTTGAAAACCCGACTCCTCGGCGATCTCGCGGACGACGCACTCGGCGGGCGTCTGGTTCACGTCAGCCCACCCGCCGGGCAGCGTCCATTTGCCGTCGCTGATTTCACGCACCAACAAGACGCGACCTTCGCGAAACACGGCTCCTCTGACATCGACTTTCGGGGTCGCGTAGCCGGCATCGCGCGTGAACAGATCGAAGATCGTCTCCGCTTGCAGGTTGGCGCCGCGCGCGATCAGCTCAGCAGCCAGCTCGCGAATCCTCGCGAACCGCTGCAGATCGAAGGAATCCTTCGAAAAGGTCAGACCGATCTGTGCGATGGCCTTGAGTTCGCGGCCCATCGTCAGCCATTCGGGCTCGCTCATCCGCCCGCGCCGGCCACGGCGCAGGTCGCGTCCAACAGCAGTTCGCCCGTGGGCCCGGTGCCGGCGAGCACGACGAACCCCGGACCGCTCTTGAACTGCATGCCGGCCACCACCACCGTGTAGTCGCCCATGTGATGTCGAGCATCGGGTTTCAGCGTGGCGAGCAGTTCGAAGGGGTTGGCATCTTCCAACGCGCTGCCCATCACGCGCTGCGCGTGATAGGTGGATCCGGCCACCGCCACCGGCGCCCACGTGCCGGTGATTTCCTCGGCGGCGGTGCGCAGCGACTCCGCGACGTCCTGGCGCAGGCATTCGATGTGAATATGAAATTGGTCCTGAGTGCGCGAACGAGCCGTGTTGATGGCTAGGCCGATGGCCGTGCGCGGCACGCCGTGACCGACGAACGCCGTGATGAGATCGCGGGCCCGCCAGGCATCCGCGAAGTAGTTCGGCGTGTCGGGATCGAGCAACTCGCCACCCTCGATGCCCGTCATGGTCTGCGTGGGTATCAACAAGTAATGCGCGCCGCCTTTACGGTCCGCGAGCAGCGCGTACCCCGAACCGTCGTTTTGAGGATCGGCGAGGATCACCCGCTCGCACGGAGAGGGATCCTGGTGTTCGCGCCAATGCACCAGGCACTGCTCTTGGACGATGCGCCGCAACGCATCCCGGCCGGTGTACTGGGTCGTGCTGGTGGACGAATCAGGATCGGCCTTCGGCGGCCGTGCATTGGCGGCCGCGACGGGCAGCGAACCCATGGCGACCGTAGCGTACAGAAGAACGGCGGCAAAGCCCGTGGCAAGTAGTCGGCGGCAGCATGGGAATGACATGCCACCATCATGGCAAATCGCTATTGCGTTGGCGTGGCATTTCGTTGCGTCGGCGACTCGGCTGTTCCTTGCAAATACGAATCATTCTCGATAGCATTCGCTTTCGTATTACGTAGCAGTGACAGAAATCGTCGCGCGTCGAGGAATTTGCGGATGCATTTACGGATTAGGGGCAGGCGGTTGCTGCACGCGGCTGTCTTGCTCGGGGCGGCCGCCCTGAACGCCTGCGGTGGTGGTGGCTCCGGGGCGACATCGTCCGCCGCGTCAGCGACGGGTTCGGCCACCACGGCTCTGGCGACTGCTGCCGGCAAAGCCTTATTTTTCGATGTCAGCTTGTCCGCGTCCGGCAAACAATCGTGCAGTACCTGTCACGCGCCCACGCACGCCTTCGCCGCCGATGGCGTGACCGATCATGGCCTGCCGGTGCCGCTTGGCGGCGCCAACATGGACCAGACCGGATTTCGAAATGCGCCGTCGCTGATGTACGCCTCGTTCACCCCGCCGTTTTCGCTGACCACGGCGAATGGCGCAGTGGGAGGATTTTTCCGTGATGGACGTGCATCCAGCCTCGCCACGCAAGCCCAGCAGCCGTTCCTGACGTCGTTCGAAATGGCGAATACGGATGCCGCCGAAGTGGTGGGTCGCCTGCAAAAGTCGGCCGCCACGCTGCAGGCGTTCGTAGCGGCGTATGGCGAGGCGGCGCTCAGCGATCCGCAAACGGCGCTCAACGACATGGGCTCGGCGCTGTCGGCCTATGAGACCAACGACGCAGCGTTCCATCCCTTCAGCAGCAAGTACGATTATTACCTGCAAGGTCAGGCGCAATTGACCGCGCAGGAACAAAATGGCCTGGCACTGTTCAACAACCCGGGCAAGGGCAACTGTAATGCCTGTCACCCGAGCGCGGCGCAGAGTTACAGTGCGCACGCCTTGTTCACCGACTTCTCATTCGACAACATTGGTGTGCCGCGCAATTGGGCGATACCGGCCAATAACGTCGGTGCGGTCAGTCCGGTGGACGGCGCCGAGTTCTCCACGGTACTGGTGCCCGTCGATGTGCCGAACGACGCCGAGTATGCGTATTACGACATGGGCTTGTGCGGACCGTTCGAGGCCGCCACAGGTGACACCAACGCGCGCCCGAATCTGTCGGGCACCACCTCGCTGTGCGGTGTTTTCAAGGTGCCTACGCTGCGCAACATCGCGGTAACGACGCCCTATTTCCACAACGGGGTCTTCAGCACCCTGCATCAGGTCATCGAGTGGTACGTCACGCGCGACATCAACAACGACACCGGCAACAATCCTAATCCCGTGGCAGCCGGCGTGGGCGGCAATCCGTATCAGGCGGTGGGCACGTTCTACACGACTGCGAGCGGTGCGCCCGATCTGTACGAGTACAACGACCTGCCGGTCGAGTACGACGCCAACGTCAACGTCGGTGAAGTCCCTTACACGCCGCCCACTTTCGGCGGCGGTCAGGCGCCGACGCTTGACGCGGCCGAAATCGACGACGTGGTGGCGTTTCTCTGTACGTTGACCGACGGCTACGAGCCGACCAACCCCACGGCGTATTCAGTTCCCACGCAATGCCAGCCCACCGCGACGGCAACCTCAGCGGCTTCCCAATAAGGACTTTCACGATGAATTTGGATACTCATGCGCGCGTCGCAGCCTTGTTGCTGGTCAGCGCCGTCTGCGCGGCAGGGACGACCGGGACGGCCGCGGCGGCCGATCCGGCCAAAACCTCGGAGCAGCAGCAGATCGACTTGCTGCGTCAGCAACTGCAGGCGGTGCAGGCGCAGTTGAAACTGGTCGCCGAACAAAATCAGGCGCTGCTCGAGAAACTGCAGCCGCCGGTGGCCGGTTCACCGGCGCCGGCCGCACCCGCGCTGACCCCACCCTCCAATAGCTTGGCGCCGCCGGTCGCCGGACCTGCGGTCGTGGCAGCATCGAGCCCGGTGGGCGGCCCCGCGACCGACGCCGCAAGCAACCCCGCGGCGAACTTCGCGAACGTGCGGCTGTGGGGATATGGTGAGATCTATTACACGCGGCCCACCAGCGAGCCCAGTCGGGCCGAGGCCGATCTGGCCCGGGCGGTGTTCGGCATCGGCTATTCCTTCGATGATAAAACCGAGTTCAATTCAGAATACGAATTGGAACACGCGGTCTCGTCCGCAAACGACGTGGGCGAGTTCGAGGTGGAGCAGTTCTACGTCGATCGGCGGGTGAGCGATGCGGTCGGCGTGCGGGCCGGCTTGTTCTTGATGCCATTCGGTCTGTTGAACGAACACCATGAGCCGACGAGTTTTTACGGCGTGCAGCGCAACTTCGTCGAAACGCTCATCATCCCGAGCACGTGGCGCGAGGGCGGTTTCAACCTGCACGGCGATACGCCGGTGGGCATCAGTTGGAATGCCGGATTGACCACCGGCTTCGATTTATCCAAGTGGAACTACGCTCCCGAGTTTCCGCAGTACACGACGGCTCTCGATCTTGAAGACAACGGTGTGGCCCCCCTCCAAGCGACCCATCAAGAACTGTCGCTCGCCAACGGTCACAACCTCAGTCAGTACCTGGCGCTCGGTTATTACGGAGTTCCGGGCCTGACGCTGGGCGCGGCCATTTTCACGGGCGATGCCAAAAAAGTGGCGGCGCCCCCGAACGTGCCGATCTACGGCGAGGAGCGCGTGACGTTGTGGGAGTCGCACGTTAGATGGACTCCGGGAAAGTTCGATCTGTCGGCGTTGTATGCGCACGGCTCGATCAGCAATTTGGCGGTGGCGAATGCCTCGAACCCGGGTTCCCCGAATCCGATCCCGTCCGAATTCTTCGGCTACTTCGGCCAGGCGGGGTATGGCCTGTGGGAACACGGGGACTACCGCTTGGCGCCGTTCGTGCGTTGGGAACGTTACGATTTGGGCGCGCGCTACTCGGGCACTTCAGGGCCCGTCATTCCGGCGGGACTGCAGCCGCTGTCCTCCGCGCCGGGCGATTACGGCTACTGGCCGCAGTACCGGGATCGCGTCTGGACCGTCGGTGCCAACTTTTACACCACCCCCCACGTCGTGCTGAAAGCGGATTATCAGTGGTTTCACACGAACAGCGATTTCA
>CAZZXZ010000054.1:0-4473 GCA_964658135.1 uncultured Acetobacteraceae bacterium
CGGCGCTATTTTGGATAACCCCACGTGAACGTGTCGGCGCCCTTCATCCGCCGACCCGTGGCGACCATCCTGTTGACGGTGGGAGTCGCGCTGTGTGGTCTCGTCGCCTTCGATCTGCTGCCGGTGGCGCCCTTGCCCCGCATCGACGTGCCGGCGATATTCGTATCGGCACAGCTTCCGGGCGCCAGCCCCGAAGTGATGGCGGCGACGGTGGCCACGCCGCTCGAACGGCACTTGGGCGCCATCGCAGATGTCGACGACATGACCTCGAGCAGCAGCGTCGGATCGTCCAACATCCAGTTGACCTTCGGCGTGGACCGCGATATCGACGGTGCCGCCCGTGACGTGCAGGCGGCGATTGTGGCCTCGCACACGGATCTACCCACCTCGCTGACCCACAATCCCTCGTATCGGAAACTGAACAGCGCTTCGTTCCCGGTCATGGCCATCGCGATGACGTCCGACGTGCTCACCCAGGGTCAGATTTTCGATGCGGCCGATGCGGTCATTTCCCAGCGCTTGTCGCAAATCCAAGGTGTAGGCGGCGTCAACGTCAACGGCAGCGCTCTACCGGCCGTGCGCGTCGAAATCAACCCTCAATCGCTGTCCAAATATGGCATCGGTCTACAGGACGTGCGCGCGGCCATTTCAAACGCGAACGCCAATGCGCCGAAAGGATCGATCGAATCGGGTGCGTCGCGCTACCAGATCTACACCAACGACAATGCGCGAGACGCCGCACCGTACCGTAACCTCATCATCGCGAACCGTAACGGTGCGGTGGTCAGGCTCGGCGACGTCGCACAGGTCCTCGACATGGAGGAAGGCGCCACCGAAAACGTGCGCACCTACGGACTGTACAACGGCAAGCCGGCGGTGTTCGTCACCGTCTTCCAGCAACCCGGCGCCAACGTCATCGCAATGATCGACGCCGTGAAAGAGCAGCTCCCCGAGTTGAAGAAGGCGATCGACCCGAAGATAGACCTGGTGGTCACCTTCGATCGCTCGACCACGATACGGGCATCGCTCAATCAGGTCGAGGAGACGCTGCTGATCGCCGTCGTCATGGTGATCCTCGTCGTTTATCTGTTTTTGAACAGCTACCGGGCCGCTCTGATCCCCGCCATGGTGGTTCCGGTCTCGCTGATAGGCACGTTCGGCGTCATGTATCTGCTCGACTACACGCTCGATAACTTCTCGCTCATGGCGCTCACGGTGGCGACGGGCTTCGTGGTCGACGATGCCATCGTCGTCATGGAAAACACCTCCCGCCACATCGAAGCGGGCATGAGCCGCATGGAGGCCGCGCTGCTCGGCGCTCGCGAGGTCGGTTTCACGGTGGTGTCGATGAGTCTGTCGCTGATCGCCGTCTTCATCCCCTTCATGTTCGCCGGCGGCATCGTCGGCTTGATATTCCGCGAGTTCACGGTCACGCTTTCCGTCTCCATTCTGATTTCATTGGTCATTTCGTTGACCACGACACCCATGATGTGTTCCCTGCTGCTCGAACGGGAACGCGACCGCAAACCGTCGCGCTTTGCCCGGGCGTTCGATCGTGAATTCGAGCGCCTGCGGCACGGCTACGAAGAGACCTTGGAATGGGCCTTACACCATCCGCGCTTCATGATGCTGCTGCTGGCCGCGACGATCGGCCTCAACGTGTATTTGTACATCGTCATTCCGAAGGGATTTTTTCCGCAACAGGACACCGGGCAGTTACAGGGTGGCATCCGCGGCGATGCGTCGAGTTCCTTCCAGTTGATGAAGCGTAAGCTGCAGGAAGTGGCCGCCATCGTGCAGAGCGACCCGGCGGTGAGCACGGTGACGGGGTCGGTGGGGGCCGGCGGCTTTGGGGGCGGCGGCGGACCGAGCGCCAATCTCACCATCGCGCTCAAACCGCTCGCGGCGGGCCGCGTCTCGGCAGACAAGGTGATCGCGCGCTTGCGACCCAAATTGAGGAGCGTCGAGGGAGTCTCCGCATTCATCCAAGCGGTGCAGGATATCGGCGGCGGGGGCGGCCGGTCCGCCAATGCGCAATATCAATACACCTTGCTGGGTGACGATCTTTCCGAGCTGCGGAGTTGGTCGGAGAAATTGCGCAATGCCCTGCAGGACATGCCGGAAGTCAAGGATGTGGATACGGATTTGCAGCCGGGCGGGCTCGAAGCAGACTTGATCGTCGAGCGCGACACCACCTCGAGGCTCGGCCTCACCGAAATCCAGATCGATAACGCGCTGAACGATGCCTTCGCCCAGGCGCAGGTATCGAACATCTACAATCCCTACAGTCCGCAGCAATATCACGTGGTCATGGAAGTTGCGCCCGAGTTCTGGCAAAACCCCGATGTCCTCAAGGAGCTGTACATCAGTACCGCGGGCGGTGCCGTCAGCGGCACCCAGAGCACGCAGGCCGTTGCGGGCACCGTATCGACCACCAACGCGGGCAGCGGCACCGGCGCCACGGCGACCAGCACGGCGACCGCCGTCGCCGGCGATGCCGCACGCAATGCGGCGCTCAATTCCCTCGCCAATGCGGGCCGCGGCAACACGTCGACCGGCACGGCGGTGAGCGTCGCCGCGGAAACGGTGGTGCCGTTTGCCGCGTTCAGCCATTTCACCACCGGGACGACGCCCGTGAGCGTCAGTCACACCGGCACATCCGTCTCGACCTCCATTGCGTTTAACTTGCCGGACGGCGAGGCGCTCGACAAAGGACTCGACGCAATCGAGAAGAAAATGGCCGAGATCCACGTCCCGGTCAGCATTCATGGCGGCACCTATGGAACCGCCAAGCTGTTTCAACAAAGCAGCACCAACATGCCCATCATGCTGGCCGCCGCCCTCGTGGCCATTTACGTGGTGCTCGGCATTCTTTACGAAAGCTACAGTCAGCCCTTGACCATTTTGTCGACGTTGCCCTCGGCGGGGGTGGGCGCGCTGTTGGCGTTGCTGGCGACGGGTACGGAATTCACCTTGATCGCCGCGCTGGGCATCTTGCTGTTGATCGGCATCGTCAAGAAGAACGCCATCATGATGGTGGATTTCGCGCTCGAAGCGGAGCGTACGCTCGGCATGGATCCGCGCACCGCCATCGCCCATGCCTGTTCGCTGCGCTTCCGGCCCATCATGATGACCACGTGCGCGGCAATCGCCGGAGCGTTGCCGCTAGCCCTCGCTTACGGCGACGGAACCGAGATGCGCCGACCTTTGGGTATTTCCATCGTCGGCGGCTTGGTGGTCAGTCAACTGCTCACCATCTACACGACACCCGTGGTTTATCTCTATGTGCATCGGTACTGGAAGCATTTGAAGCAAGGCAAATACAGTGCGCCCGGCAGCCGCCCATCCGGTGGCGAACTTGCGCACGATGGCTCGTTCGGGCCGGCGGAGCCGGCGACGTGATGAGCCGTGGGCGCGCGATGCTCATCGCCGTGGCGTGCGCCGCCTTGCCACTGGCGGGCTGCGCGGTGGGACCCGATTACCGCCGGCCGGCATTCGACACCACGCCGGTGTTCAAGGAGGAAACGGGCTGGAAGCCCAGCGAGCCGAACGACGTCATGACGCGCGGCCCGTGGTGGGATATTTTCAAGGACGACGAGTTGACCCGTCTCGAAGCGCAGATCGACATTTCCAACGAAAACGTGAAGCAGGCGGCGGCCTCCTTCGAGCAGGCGAAAGGCTTGGTGGAGCAGGCGCGTGCCGGGTTTTGGCCGAGCATTTCCGCGGCGCTCGGACCGCAGCGAGGCGCTATCGGAACCGGTGGCACTCACACGACGCTCACCGCCAGCGCGTCGGCCAGCTGGACCTTGGACATCTGGGGACAAATCCGCCGGACCGTCGAGAGCGATCGCGCCAACGCGCAAGCCACCGCAGCCGCGCTCGCCGCCGCGCAACTCTCCGCGCAGACGACCTTGGCGACCGACTATTTCGAGCTGCGCGCACAAGATCAATTGCAACGCATCCTCGACGATATCGTGGTCGCGGAACAAGAATCGCTGAAGATCACCGAGAGCCGCTACAAGTTCGGTGTGGCGGCGAAAGCCGATGTGGTCACCGCACAGACGCAACTGCTCAACAGTCAGGCACAACAGGTCAATGCCAAGATCCAACGCGCCATCCTCGAGCACGCCATTGCGGTGTTGATCGGTCAACAACCCGCGGCATTCACCTTACAAAGCGCCGCGCTGCGCACCGACGTGCCGACCGTACCGGCCGGCATTCCCTCGACTCTTCTGGAAAGGCGGCCGGACATCGCGGAGGCGGAACGCCGGATGGCACAGACCAACGCGCAGATCGGCGTCGCCAAGGCAGCCTATTTCCCGACGCTCACGCTGTCCGGCTCGGACGATTACACCGGCAGCACGTTCGGCAATTTGGTCAGCACCACGAACCGGGTGTGGTCGGTCGGTCCGACGTTGGCGGAGACCCTCATCGACGGCGGCCTGCGGCGCGCGGAAGTCGCCCAGGCGCGCG
>CAZZXZ010000054.1:4483-21277 GCA_964658135.1 uncultured Acetobacteraceae bacterium
ATCAGGCCGACGTCGCCTCCTACAGGCAAACGGTGCTTTCCGGTATCGAGCAGGTCGAGGACGAGATCGTCACCCTACGTGTGCTCGAACAGCAAGCGGTGATCGAGGATGCGGCCGTTGCCGCTTCGAAGGAGGCGGAGCGCCTGACGCTGAATCAATACAAAGCAGGGACCGTACCTTACAGCAGCGTGATCACGGCACAGACCACGGAGCTGTCCAGCGAGGAGACCGCGTTGACGGTGCTGTCCGATCGATTACAGGCCAGCGTCACGTTGATCGAGGCGCTGGGCGGTGGGTGGACAGCCGCGAAACTCTGACGCGCGCCGCCGCGTCGCGGCGCACAAACCGGCAAATGTGCCGTATTCCACGACCCTGAACACGTCGCTGTGTATTCTGTGTTTACCGTAATTCGAAGCGACGAAATGGACTTTAAAGCGACGGAAAACAAGGTTGATCTTTTGGACGATCCGCGCGCGGACCTCCACGACACGATATTGTCGCACCACCTGGAAGCCGCCGCGCAGTGCCGGATTTTAATCGTCGACGACGATGATTTGGTGAGAGCGCGCTTGGCGGCGCTGCTGCGGATGGCGAACTTTCACGTGGAAGTCGCCGGCTCGGGCGAAGAAGCCCTGAACCTGATGAGCGCAGCGCCCTGTCAGATCGTACTTACCGACTGGCAGATGCCGGACATGGATGGTCTGGCCCTGTGCCGCTACCTGCGTACCGCACCTCACGAAAGCTACGTCTATGTCGTCATGCTCACCGTACGCGACGGACAGCAGGACGTGCTCACCGGTCTGGCGGCCGGGGCAGACGACTACGTGATGAAAGGCACGCCGATAGAAGAAATACTGGCGCGACTGGAAATCGGCCGACGCATCACGCACGTCGAGCAATCGCTGCGCTCCAGCAACCGCGAGAACCGGCGGCTGGCGACGACCGATCCGCTGACGGGTGCGCATAATTTGCGCTATCTCATGAAAAATTTGCCGCGCGAACTGACGCGATGTCGTCGCTACGATCATCCGCTCGCAATTTTGAGCTGCGATATCGACGGCTTCAAACAGGTCAACGATCGTTATGGACATCAGGCCGGCGACCTCGTCCTGCAAACTTTCGTAGCCCGCTCGGGCGGTTGCCTTCGCAGCGCGTGCGACTGGCTGGCACGTATCGGCGGCGACGAGTTCGTCATCGTCCTGCCGGAGACCACCCTGCAAGGCGCCAAAAGCGTCGCCCGAAAGTTGCGTCAATCATTGGCGGCGCAACCCGCGGCCTGGAGTGCCGGACCCATCAGCTTCATGGCGAGCATCGGTGTGACGGCGGTCGAACCATCGCAAGTGCCCAACGGACCGTCGGCGGCGCAGGACCTGTTGCACACCGCAGATCGCAACTTGTACGCAAGCAAACGGGGCGACGTCAGTGGTCTCGATTGACCAAAATCCGCGCGAGCTGCAGATTCTTTTCATGCGCCGTTTGCAGAGCGAGCGCGCCTATTTCGAGATGTTGGGTACTGCTCTCATGCAAGCCGAGGACTGCCCCGGCAGCGTTTTCGACGATTTGAATTTCCGCGCTCATCGTTTGAAGGGCGTGGCCGCCACGTTCGGCTTTACCGGTCTGGTCAAAACCGCGGGCGCTTTGGAGCGGGCGAGCTTCGCCGCGGCGACCGCGCAAGCGCGCAACGACGATTTGGGCGTCGAGGCAGCGCTCAACGAACTGACGACGATGCTCGACGCCTTGAACGACCCCATCCTCTGACGTTCGAGAAGTCGGTGCGTGCGGCACCCTGCACACCGCGAATGTCGCCATGGCACACAACCCGTGCCAGAATGCCTTTTTAACATCGAGTCGCGTTTGCAAAAAATCCCCTTGGTATTGTTGCCGGGACTATTGTGCGATCAACGTTTGTGGCGCGACCAGGTGCGTGCCCTGTCGGACGTTGCCGCGGCGGCCATCATGGACCTGACCCTGGATGACTCCATCGAGGAAATGGCGGAGCGCGCGTTGACCGCGGCACCCGAACGTTTCGCGTTGGCGGGCCTGTCGATGGGCGGCTACGTGGCCTTCGAGATCATGCGCCAGGCGCCCGAACGAGTCGCGCGGCTGGCACTGCTCGACACCAGCGCGGCGCCGGATTCACCCAAGCGCGCGGAACGGCGCATGGCCAGCATCGAGGCGGTCAAATATGGCCGTTTCGCCGGCGTCACTCCGCGGCTCCTAGCGCAACTGATTCATTCATCGAAGATCCAGACCGTGGTGGGCGATGATGTGCGGGAAATGGCCGCGCGGGTCGGCCGGAACGCATTTCTGCGGCAACAGCTGGCCATCCTGCAGCGCCCCGATTCGCGTGATTTGTTGCCGACCATCGACGTTCCGACCCTGATCGGTGTCGGCGATGGCGACGTGCTCACACCGCTGGCCGACGCCGAAGACATGCAACGCGGTATTCGGCATTCGGTGCTGCACGTGTTTCCGCGCTGCGGCCACTTGCCCGCGTTGGAGACGCCCGAGGAGACCGCCGTGATCTTGCGCAAGTGGCTGCTGTCTTGACGAGGTACGGTGCCGTGCTCCTGCTCTGCGCCATCGCCACCGTGGGCCGGGCGGCCGACGAACCGACCAAGGAAGTCCCGTTATGGGAATTCGGGCTCGGTCTTGGGGCCGTGGCGTTCGAGGACTACCGAGGCTCGAAGACCACCCATGCGTATCCGGTGCCGACGCCCTACTTTCGCTACAACGGCGAGTTTCTGAAAGCCGATCGCGAGGGTATTCGCGGCACGTTCTTCATCCGCGAATGGCTCGAGCTGAACTTGAGCGGCAACGCGACCACGCCGGGTTACTCGGAACGAATCAGGAGCGGAATGCCCACGCTGAAGTCCACGCTGGAGGTGGGTCCCGCGTTGGATTTTCACCTGTTGCGCGCCGACGAAGGTCGCATCAAACTGGATCTGTCGACGCCGGTGCGCGCGGCGTTCGTCGTCGAGTCACCGCCGCATTCGATCGGTTGGACGTTTACGCCGCGCGTGAACCTGGACATCCTCGATCCCTTCGGATACACCGGTTGGAATTTCGGCGTGCAAGCGGGGCCGTTGTTTGCCGACTATCGCTACAACGACTATTTTTACGAGGTCGCGCCGCAATACGCCACCCTGGCAAGGCCCGCGTACCAAGCGCGAGGCGGCTACACGGGCAGTCAAGCCGTCACGGCCCTCTCCAAGCGTTTTCCGAAGTTCTGGTTCGGCGCGTATCTGCGCTATGACACGCTCGCCGGCGCGGCATTTGCCGACAGTCCCTTGGTACAGACAAAAAGTTATTGGTCGGGTGGCTTCGGTTTTGCTTGGATGCTCGGCAAATCGTCGGAAATCGTCGAAGTACCGAAGTGACTGCTGCGGCGGTTCAACGTGAAATAAAAAGTGGCTCCTCGACCCACCTCGCCTTGCGCCCAAACCCGGCCTTCGTGACGGCCGACGACCCGCTTGACCGTGGCGAGGCCGACGCCAGTGCCCTCGTACTCCGTGTCCGAATGTAGGCGTTGAAATACATTGAAGAGCTTCGCCGAGTAATTCATGTCGAAGCCGACGCCGTTGTCCCGAATGAAGTAGCACACCTCGCCCGCGGACTGCTCCGCGCCGAACTGTATCTGCGCGTGCGGGTGCTTGGCGGTGAACTTCCACGCATTGCGCAGCAGGTTATCGAGCACGATCTGCAATAGATGAGGATCGGCGTTGACGAACACGCCTTCCTGCACCGTCAGCGTGACGTGTCGATCCCCCGCAGCCTCCTGCAACTGACCGAAGACGGTGCGCACCAAGCACGAGAGTTCGAAGGGGATCCGCCGGACGTCGCTACGGCTGACTTTAGCCAACGCCAGGAGATCTTCGATCAATTGCGACATGCGCAGCGCCGAAGCACGGATGATGCCGAGGCGCTGCTGTCCGCGGCCGTCCAGCTGGTGCGAATCTTCCTGCAGCATCTGACTAAATCCATCGATGGCGCGCAACGGTCCCCGCAAATCGTGGGCGACGGAGTAACTGAACGCATCGAGCTCGCGGTTGGCCAGTTCCAATTCGGCGGTCCAGCGGCGGCGTGCCTGCGCGAGCTTGAGCTGCGAGCGCACGCGCGCGAGCAGTTCATGGGCGGTAAAGGGCTTGGTGACATAGTCGTCGGAGCCTGCATCGCGGCCCTCCAGTGCCGCACCCTCACCGGCGCGCGCCGACAGCAGTATGACGGGAATGGCCACCGTCGATGGATCTGCACGCAGCTCTTGCACCAATTCGATGCCGGTCATGTGCGGCATCATCACGTCGCTCAAGACAAGATCCGGCAGCTCGTTACGAATCAAATCGAGGGCTTCCACTCCATCGCCCGCGGTGAGCACTTGATACTCCTCTTCGAGCAAGCCGCTGATGTAAGCGCGCAGATCCGCGTTGTCGTCCGCCACCACGACCACCGGTAGGCGTCGTTCGTTGGCACGAAACGGCCGGACCTCATCGGCAGCGTGCGGTTCGGCGGGAGTGGCGATCCAACGCGACGCTTCGATCGAATGGGCGTTGCTGGCGGTCGACGCGGCCGTTGATGCAGGCTGATGCCGCACGGAATCCTTGGGTAGATGGACAAATCCTGTCGGGATCTTGACGCGAAATACGCTCCCGAATCCAAGTCGGCTCTCGACCTCGACCGTGCCGCCATGCAGCTGCACCAGCTCGCGCACCAAGGCCAGGCCGATGCCGGTGCCTTCATGCGTTCTGCCGACGGCTCCCGCGACGCGATGGAAGCGATCGAAAACCTGGGGCAGATCGCCCTCTGGAATGCCGACACCCGTGTCGGCGACTTCCAACTGCGCCTGCGATTCGTTGCTCGTCAGCCGCACGGTGACCGCGCCCGTCATGGTGAATTTGAAAGCATTGGACACCAGATTCGGGACGATTTTCTCCCACATCTCGGTATCGACATAGAGAATCTGCGGCGTCGTGCACTCGATGGCGAGGCGCAGACCCGCTTTGTCGAATGCCGTCTGAAACATGCCGGCGAGGTCGCGTGTCAAGGCGGCAATGTCGGTGGGCGCGAAATTCCCGTGCAAGCGGCCCGCTTCCAACCGCGAAAAGTCGAGCAGCGCGTTGACCAGCTTCATGAGCCGCAGCGCATTGTCATGCGCGAGCGTCAGACGGTTTCGCTGCACGTCGCCGAGCGGCCGCCGCTCATCGTTCAAGCCATCCTCGAGCGGCCCCAACATCAACGTCAACGGGGTGCGGAACTCGTGGCTGATGTTGCTGAAGAACGCGCTCTTGGCCGAATCGAGATCATTCAACTTTTCGTTCGCCTCGCGCAGGCTGCGATTGGCTGCGTCCAATTCGCGACTCCGTTGCAGCACGTCGCGTTCCATGTCCTCCGTACGCCCCCGCAACTCCCGGCCTTCGACACTTGCACGCGTCAAATCGGTGACGTCGACCGCGCGGTGCAAAATATAAATCACCTCGCCGGTGACGGAGAGAATGGGAATGTTGCGTGGGCTCCAATATTTGATTTCAAAACCGCCGTCGGGTCGCGGAATGTCGTACTTCTGCACCGCCATGGTGTCGGCCGCTTTCGTCGCCAACACCCGCTCGAGCGACGCGCGCAGGTTGGCGGTCGCGTGGGCCTCAGGATCGTCCGGATTCTCCGGAAACAATTCGAAGAGGCCGCGGCCGACGGTCTGTTCCAGTGTGGAATGCGTGGCTGCCAGGCGTGCTTTCGTGGCGGCCACGGCGGTAAAACGCGGCGAATCGGGCAGCAACACCAGCAGCACGTCGGGAGATTCTTCGAAGAAGAGTTGAAAATTCGAATCGCCGGTCATTTCAGCAGCTTAGAAGCGCACCAATCGGCGATTCTGTGGAACAGGCGGCGGAACCGGCAAGAGGTCCTGCAATACCGCTCTGCAAAAAATGTGTTCTGCGATGTATTTCCGCTGCTTTCCGAGGCATGATCCGGCCTCGACTTTACTGCCCCACCCCTGAGGATTCATGAAAACCAAAGCTGCAATCGCCTACGCGGCCGGCAAGCCCCTCGAGATCGCCACGGTGGATCTGGACGGACCGCGGGCCGGCGAAGTCCTGGTGGAAATCAAAGCCACCGGTATCTGCCATACCGACGAATTCACGCGCTCGGGCGCCGATCCGGAGGGCCTGTTCCCCGCGATTTTCGGGCACGAGGGCGCCGGCATCGTGGTCGACGTCGGCACGGGAGTAACTTCGGTGAAGAAGGGCGATCACGTGATCCCGCTGTACACACCGGAGTGCCGTCAATGCAAGTCCTGCCTATCGCAGAAAACCAATCTCTGCACGGCGATCCGTGCCACGCAGGGTAGAGGGGTCATGCCCGACGGGACCAGTCGGTTTTCCATTGGCAACGAGATGATCCACCACTACATGGGGTGTTCGACGTTCTCGAATTTCACGGTCCTGCCGGAAATAGCCGTCGCCAAAATTCGGGAGGATGCGCCATTCGACAAGGTCTGCTACATCGGCTGCGGCGTTACCACCGGCATCGGCGCCGTCATCAACACGGCCCAGGTAGAGCCCGGCACCAACGTGGTCGTGTTCGGGTTGGGCGGGATCGGTTTGAACGTGGTGCAGGGTGCGCGCATGGTGGGCGCCAACAAGATCATCGGGGTGGACATCAATCCCAAGCGAAAAGCGCTGGCCGAAAAGTTCGGCATGACGCATTTCGTCAACCCCAAGGAGCTCGGCGGCGATCTCGTCGCGCACTTGGTCGATCTTACCGATGGCGGCGCCGATTACAGCTTCGAATGCATCGGGAATGTCGATCTGATGCGTCAGGCGCTCGAATGTTGCCACCGCGGCTGGGGAGTGTCGGTCGTCATCGGCGTCGCCGGCGCGGGCCAGGAGATCCGCACCCGCCCGTTCCAATTGGTGACCGGACGGGTCTGGAAAGGCTCGGCATTCGGTGGTGTGCGCGGCAGAACGGGAGTTCCGCAAATCGTGGACTGGTACATGGACGGCAAAATCAACATCGACGATCTCATCACGCATACCATGCCGCTGGAGAGGATCAACGACGCCTTCGACCTCATGCATGCGGGAGAGTCGATCCGCAGCGTGGCGATTTACTGACAGCAATGCGATACTCGGCGTGCCTTCAACTTGCCAAACAGAGCCCTTAAATGACAAAAATTACTCTAGCCGCCCTCGCGGCACTCGTTTTTTTTACGGATATAGCCTTCGCGCAGCCGCCGGATCACCCACCCGTTCACCATAGACATCATCATCACCACCATCACAGACCGCCGCCCCATCAGCCTCGCTGACCGCGCGACTGCCGGGCGTCACCAAACCCCTCGAGGTCGACGTGATGCCCGGCCGGTCGATTCATTCAGGGTAGTCGTGCGACACCCCCCGGTAATCGACAACCTGCCGGCAACCATCGGCCGCCGTCGCGCCGAGATAGGTCGGTCCGATCGGCACCTTGCCGAAGCCGCCGGGAATATCGAGTACGTAGGTGGGCAGACACAGGCCCGACAACCGGCCCCTCAGACGAGCCATCAACGCCTGGCCGACTTCGATGGGAACGCGGAAATGCGACGTGCCCGGCGCGAGATCGGGATGATGCAGGTAATACGGCCGGATTTTGAGCCGTACCAAGCGGCGAAATAACGTATCGAGCACGGCCGCGTCGTCGTTCACCCCCCTCAGCAACACGGTTTGACTGAGCAGGACCACGCCTCCTCGGACCAGCCGACCCACGGCCGCCACCACTTCGTCGGTGATCTCATCGGGATGGTTGACATGGATCGCGAGGTAAATGGGCAGCCCCTGTGACAGCGCCCTCACACATGCGTCATCGATCGCCGTGGGCGCCAACACCGGGACCCGGGAATGAATCCGCAGCACGCCGAGATGGCGGATGGCAACCAGCCGTTCCAAGATGTCGGTCAGACGTCGAACCGACAGGGCGAGCGGATCGCCGCCGGTCAGGATGACCTCCCAGATGCGCGGGTGTTCGCGTATGTACTCGATTGCGGCGTCGAGTTCACCGCCGTTCAGCGCATCGCCATGACTGCCGATCATTTCCCGGCGAAAACAGAAGCGGCAATAGACGGGACACGAATGCGCCGCTTTCAAGAGCACTCGATCCGGATAGCGATGCACGATGCCCTTCACGGGACTGCACGCGTGGTCGCCGATGGGATCCGCCGTCTCGTACGACAAAGCGTGCAGCTCACGTTCGTCGGGCAGGAATTGCAGAGCCAAGGGATCGTTCGAGGGTCGGCCTTGCAAAAGCTTGCTCAGATACGGACTCATCCGATAGTCGTAGCGAGCGGTGATCGCCGGATCGAAGGCCGCTCGGTCAGGTAGTCCGCGCGCGGCATCCCCGGACGCGGTCTTGGTTGCTTCCGGGATGCCTGGCACCGCTGCAATTGCACTGTCACTCATGTTTTACTCGATGGTCGCGCTTGTTTGAAACTCGCGCGCATGTTACGACGCTGCGCTGCGTACTCCTACACCAAAAACTCCCCGATTTGAATTGACAGATGGATCGTCATGGCCTTGTATTGCTCGCTAGGTTTACCACGGAGCCTGTATGGAAGAGCCCCCTGCACGATCGATTTCGAGCTTCGGAAAGTTTGCCGATCGCTCCTTTCTGAACATCGAGATGTTTGCATACATTCTATTGGGCATGCTGCTGGCTGTCGCTGCGGGGCTGGGCATTGCCAATTCGGCCCATTTGTTGTGGGGAGCTGTGCTCGGAAACAGCGATGCGGATGTCCTGGTGGTCGCGATAGATCGGCTGCTGTTCGTGCTCATGGTGGTCGAAATCCTCCACACCGTGCGGGCGTCCTTTCGTTCTGGCACGTTGATCTGCGAGCCTTTTCTGGTGGTGGGCTTAATCGCCTCGATACGGCGGGTGCTGGTCATCACGCTGGAATCCTCGCAGGCCAACCAACCGGGCAAGTGGACCCCCGACTCCGATGCCATGCTGCACGCCACCATGGTCGAACTCGCCGTCCTCGGGGGATTGATATTGGTCATGGTCATATCGATCTACCTGATTCGTCTCAGCGAGGTTCAGCACACGGCGGCCGGCCCCGTCAAGGGCGTATGATCGCTAGCCGCCGCGCACCTCGGGGGGCGGCTCTCCAGTCCACAGATAAGCCGCGGTTCCCGCCGGCTGCTTGTACCAGCCCGGGTCGCGGTAATCGTTGCGGGCGAGATCGGCGCGGATCTTCATGACGGTGAACATGCCTCCCATGTCGATGCCGCCATGCGGGCCCTCGCCGGTCATCATGGGCAGCGTGTTCTCGGGCAGCGGCATTTTCATGTTCCCCATGGAGCCACCGGTGTCGCCCATGCTCATGTAGTTGGGCACCAGCGCGGTGATGCGCTCGGCGAGGTCCGATTGATCCACACCGATCATGGTCGGAACGCTGTGGCCCATGGCATTCATGGTGTGATGACTCTTGTGGCAGTGGAACGCCCAATCCCCCGGCGCGGCCGCGGTGAATTCGAGAGCACGCATCTGACCCACCGCGATGTCCACCGTCACTTCGGGCCAGCGCGCGACGGGCGGGATCCAGCCGCCGTCGGTGCCGGCGACGACGAACTCATGCCCATGCAAGTGCACGGGGTGATTCGTCATGGTCAAATTTCCCACGCGGATTCGCACCCGCTCGCCGAGCCGCGCCACCATGGGATCGATCCCCGGGAAGGCGCGGCTGTTGAAGGTCCATAGATTGAAGTCCAGCATGGTGTTGACCTTCGGCGTGTAACTTCCCGGGTCGATGTCGTAGGCATTCAGCAGGAACACATAATCGCGGTCCACGCGCATGACATTCGGGTCCTGCGGATGCGTGACCCAGAAACCCATCATGCCCATTGCCATCTGCGTGGTCTCGTCGGCGTGCGGGTGGTACATGAACGTACCCGGCCGTTGCGCGATGAATTCGTACACGTAGGTCTCTCCGGGTTTGATGGCCGGTTGATTCAGACCCTCCACGCCGTCCATGCCGTTGGGCAGCCGCTGGCCGTGCCAATGCACGCTGGTGTGCTCGGGGAGCCGGTTGGTCACGAACATGCGCACCCGATCACCCTCGACGACTTCGATCGTCGGTCCTGGCGACTGGCCGTTGTAGCCCCAGAGGTGTGCCTTCATGCCGGGCGCGATCTCGCGAATCACAGGTTCCGCGACCAGATGAAATTCCTTGACGCCGGCGTGCATGCGCCATGGCAGAGTCCAGCCATTCAAGGTGGCCACGGGTTGATAGGGCCGACCATTCGGCGGGTGCAGCGGGGGCTGCATGGTGGAGTTGGTGGTGGACACGATGTCCGGCAACGCCGCAAGGGCCGATTTGGCCACCGTGGCGGTGGTGACTGCGAGCGCGGCGCCGCTCAATAAGTTACGTCGAGTAAGCATGGCTGATGTCCTTGAAAAACGGGTTTTAGGGCTGATGCAGACTCGGGCTGCCAGGCGAGCCACCGAGCATGGCCGCGTCGAGTTCCGATTTGGCGATCCAAAAATCACGCGTGCTTTGTATGTAGTCGTTCACGGCATCGATTTGCGCACGGGCATCGGCCAGCAGGTCGAACACGCTGATCAGCATGCCGTTGTAGCGCAGCTGATTCTGTTCTGCGATGCGCTGGCGCAGCGGCACCACATCATCGCGTTGATGTTTTGCGATGTCGTAGGTGGTGCGATAGCGCATGTAGCTCTTGCGCACGTCGGAGCGCGCATGGGTGGCGGCCTGTCCGAAACGATCAACCGCCTGCGCATAGATCGCTTCCGCTCGTTTTACGCGCGCCGCGCCACTGTCAAACAGGGGGATCTCCAAACTCACCTCGACGCCGGTTTCGAAGCGCCCCGAGTGCGGTCCATCCAGCACCCGGGTGGGTCCAAGATCCAACACGTTGATGAAGCGCGTGGCCCGCACGAGTCCCAGACTCTTGGCCAGCGCCTCGGTCTGACTTTTCATCACTTTGAGATCCAGGCGTCCCTGCATGGCGGTCTGTTCCACCTCCGGCAGATCGTCCGTGGCGGTAGGCAGATCGGGCAGCCGCTCTGCCAATTGGAACTGCGCCTGGTCCGGAATGCCCAATAACTGGGTCAACTCCTCGCGCGCTTCTGCCTCGGCCAGCTGTGCCCGATCGAGACCCTGCGTTGCATCAGCATAAAAACCTTGTTCCCGTGCCTGATCGAGCTGATTCCAATTACCGGCCGCCACCATCCGGTTCGCCAGCTCCGCACCGGCATCGGCCGAATCCTTGACCTGGTGCCAATAGCGGGTAGCGTCGCCGGCGGCCACGGCGGTGAAATAAGCGGCGCGCGTGCGAGCAGCCAATTCCACGATGGTGAGCAGCACCTCGCTCTGGGTTTGCTCGAAGCGCCGACGCTCCACCGCCCTCGCATAGGGCACGGTCAGCAGCGAGAGCACATTGAAGGTGAGCGTCTGCTCGATGTCGTACTGCGCGGCCTGATGCGAGTCGCGCAGCGTGAATTTCGGGTTCGGCAGACGACCGGCTTGCACCAGATCCGCCTCGGAAACACCCAGCTCCTCGAAGGCGGCTTGGAGGTCGCCATTGTTGAACAGGGCTATTTGCACCGCATCGTCCGCGGCCAAGGGTTGTTTCAATAGCTCGCTCACACGCCGGTCGAGAGCGTTTCGTTCCGAAGGCGTGCGCGCCCACGTTACGTTCTGACCGAGTTGCGTGCGGGTGGCGGCGGCGATCCCGTCGAAACCTCCATCCCGCGAGAAGGTGGTACATCCTCCCAATCCCAATACGAATGCCGCCGCGTACCAGCAGCCGGCCGCTCGGGGCATGCCCTCGAGCCACCCATTGATCGTCGAATTCATGTGATCAGTCCTCGCGTGTGCTTAAGAACGGCTCGGCTCCTGAGAGCAGGGCGGTTCCCGCTGCGATGGAGTCCTACTGCGAGCAACTCCTATCGGCAGCTACGTTCGATCGAGCGGTCGATCAACGGCGAGGGGGTCGCTCGAGGCCGTCAGGAAGGACGGCGAGGGGAATGGGCAGAGGGGCATCGGCCGGCTCCGCTACGATGGGCTGCGGTGGTTCCCAGCGCATCGCCGCGACATCGACCGCGGCCATGCAACAACACTCGCCACAGCTGTTTGCATGGACATGGTGCGAGTGCGTCATTGCCCCCATGGCGTGGTGCATGCCTTCCATCGCGCTCGACGCAGTATCTGCAAAACTCGCGCACGACGGCGCCGACGCGAAACCCCGTAGCGGCTGCATCACCATGAACAGCAGCACCAGGCCGACTCGTATTCCTGCGGCGAATTTCATGAACCACGCACCATGACTACTTTGTACAGTACACTCCGTACCAGACCCCTGAGTCAAGCCATGTCCCCGCATACCACCACATTGACCATTGGACGTTTGGCCCGCGCAGCGGACGTGAACGTCGAGACCGTGCGGTACTACCAAAGCCGCAAGCTCCTGCCCACGCCGAAACGCATTGCCGGCGGTTTCCGGCACTATTCGAGCACGCTCATCGACCACATTCGCTTCATCAAGCGAGCCCAGGAGCTGGGATTCTCGCTGGAGGAAATCCGTGAATTACTGCGTCTGCACGATGGATCGGACAAGGTATCGATCCGAAAGGTTGCGCGCGCTCGTCTGGCTCAGATCGATTCGAAGCTGGAGGACTTGGCGCGCATGCGTGGCGCGCTGCGCGGTCTCGTCGATGCCTGCGAACATACCACTCAGGGCGCGCCCTGCCCCATCATCCAGGCGCTGGCACCCGGCTCGGTCACGCCGTAGGGAACGACCGCGTTGACACCGTACCCGCCTACGGGCGGTATGCTTCCGTCGCGCCCACCCGGGCCCGGAAATTATTGATGAGGAGATCGACGATGTTCAGAACAGTAGTGCTGGCAACCGCCGCAGCGGGAATTTTCTTGTGTGGTCCGGTGTTCGCGCATGCCAAGCTGGCGAGTTCCGTACCCGCGAGCAATGCGGAGGTGAGCACGGCGCCGACCTCGTTGACACTGACCTTCGACGAAGAGGTCAAACTGGCCTTGCTGAAATTGAGCACTGGCGGCAAGGACACTCCCGTGACCGTGGATAGCGCGGCGAAGGCCGCCAAGACGGTGGTGTTGCCGCTGCCGGCGTTGAGCCCGGGCAAGTACGAGGTGCACTGGACCGCGGTGTCGGCAGACGATGGTCACGTGACCAAGGGAACCTTTTCTTTCACGGTGGGTTCGGCCTAGCCCGCTCACCGAGCAGCTCGGTGCCGCTGACCGCCTGGGACATTGCGGCGGTGATCGCCAAGGCGGTCACCTATGCCGCCACGTTGAGCGCGGCCGGCGGCATGTGCTTTCTCGCCTACAGCCACGATTTGCTCGACGTCTTGGAAACCCGGCGGATCAAGCGGCTGGTCATGCTGTTGGGGCTGGTGGCGATTGTGATCAGCTGCCTGCGCATTGCGATACTCACCGGCTCCATGAGCGGCGAGCTCTCGGGTATGGTCGATGGGGAGTTGGCTTCCGTGCTGCTGGGCGCCGGCGAGGGACGGGCGACGGGTCTGCGTATCGCCGGCCTGGTGCTCGCCGGCGTGGCGGTGTTCTCGCAGCGCCGCCCCTCCGCCTTAGCACTGCTGGGCGCAAGTATGGCCGCGGTGTCATTCGCCGCAATCGGTCACGTCCATGCAGTCGCTGCGGCGTCGCTGTCGATCGGGCTGCTCGGCATCCACCTGTTGTGCGTAGCCTTCTGGCTGGGTGCCTTGCCGCCTTTGTTATTCGTCGCGCAAAGCGATGACGTGCGGCACATCGCAGCTGCAGCCAGCCGCTTCGGCCACATCGCGGTGGGCATGGTCGCTGCACTGATCGCAACCGGCGCCACGGTGCTCTACGTTTTGGTGGGCTCCATCTCGGCGCTTTGGAACAGTGGGTATGGTCAGGCCATACTCCTCAAACTAGGCCTGGTGAGCTGTCTACTCGGGTTGGCCGCCCTCAACAAGCTTCGCATCACGCCCCAGCTCCGGGCCGGCGACTCCACCGCCGTGCGCCGCCTGCGTCGCTCCATTCGGGTCGAAATGCTTCTGGCTGCGTTGATCCTGCTGGTGACCGCCACCTTCACCACGATCACCGGTCCGCCCTCCGTCGGCTCAGAATTTCTTGGCAATCGTCAGCCGCGCCGAAATGGGTTCGAGAGGATGCGTATGAATATCCGCGACGCCGGCGGCGGGCTCGCCCTTCAAGCGATCGATGTACCAGAACTCTGCCGCATCCGCCTTCTTGTTGGTGATGTTGTACACACCTAAGCTCGTGCTCCAGCCCTTGCCGATGTCATAGTGCACATCGCCATTCCATTCGCCGTAACCATGGCCCTGGACCACGTCATCCGAAGACAACGGCGAGGCGCCGATATAACGGTATTCGAGGCTGCCGCTCCACGCCCCCAAATCCTTGACGTATACGTTGAATGAGCCGGCGGCAAACGGCGCGTTCGGTAAAAAGTACCCCACGTGACCCGTGCCGTCGTCATAGGGGGTGGTGAAGCGGGCGTGATTGTAGGAATAACTACCGTAGAGTTCAAGCCAGTGCAGCGCCTGGTAGGTGAGATTAAGTTCCAGGCCGCGGCGGCGGCTGCCGGGACCCGCGGTGTCCACGCCTGCATCAGGATCATACGTGGTCTCGGATTGCGCCGTCAGCGTGTAGAGAGCCAGTGTGGCCGTGAATTTCGACGTGAAATTCTGGCGGATGCCCAGCTCCTCGCCGGTCTGGCTGGCGATCAACGGAGTGCCGGCCACGCCGGCCGCCTGGGCGGCCGTGACACCGCGCAGGTCGTCGCTGTGAAAGCCGCGCCCGCCGCTGAGATAAATTTCGGTGGACTCCACAGGCCGGAAAATCAAGCTGCCCTTGGGTTGCCAGAGATCTGCCTTGGCCGTACCTGCATTGGTGCCGGTATCGGTGCCGTATTGCCGGTCGTAACGCACTCCGAAAATCGAGCGGAACCAGTCGGTCCAGTGCGTGGCGGTCTGCACATAGGCGCCGACGCTGGAGAGTCGCACCTCGTCGGTCTCGCTGAATCCCAGCGGGTCTTGGGCTGCGGTCAGCTCGACGCGGTCCTTGGTGGGCACTCGCGACAGATTGTTGTAATCGTTGCGCACATCCGCCCCGAAGGTCACCTCGTTCTCGAGCCCGAAGATCGGCGCGGCATGCGCGTAACTCGCCTCGCCGCCCAGCGTGGTGCGGTCCTCGTGCTGCGCTTCCTGATCGCCGTTGACCGGATCGAACAAATAGTGCGTGAAATCGTTCCACAGCGTCAGATGATTGGCGAACACGTAGGCGTTGAAGTGAATTTCGCCTTGGGCGACGGTGGCGTTCTTCTGAAACGTCAAGTTCGAGCGCTGCGCCTCGCCGCCGTCGGAAGGATCGAGACTGCCATAGCGGCCGATGAGCCCCTCGGTGCGGGCGCGTTCGGGTTGGTCGGTGGTGGCGTTCCACGTGCCATGGTAGTACGTTCCCATCAATGAATAGCCGTCCTCAGCGGTCCCTTCCGTATATCGCAATACCACATTGACCTTGTGTTGATTGTCGGGGTCGTCCCAGGGGCCATCGTAGTGCTGCAGTTCGACGGCACCCAACAGGGAACCCTCACCTAAGTCGGTGGACCCTGCGGCGAACACACGCTGGAAGCCCAGCGTGCCGGCGGTCACGGAAAATTGATCTTCGATGTGGTCGAGATAATTGATATGAATCGATCCCACCGTGCCGAAGTCGCCGATATTCGCGTAGTAAGGACCCTTGGTGTAGCTGATGTCGGTGGCCAGCTCCGGGATCATGAAATTCAGGTCGCTGTAACCCTGGCCATGCGCATGCGTGGGCTCGTTCACCGGCATGCCGTCGACGAAGATCGCGAGATCCGTGCCGTGATCGAGGTTGTAGCCGCGCAGCAGGTATTGATTGGCCTTACCCTCGCCGCTGTGGCTGGTCACGGAGAGACCCGGCACGGTTTCCAGCACCTGACCCGGACGAAAGGCCGGGGTGAGCGCGATCTCATCGTTGACGACGACGCCCTGGCTGGCGGTGGACGCCATGCCCATCAGGCCGAGTCGTGCAGCAGTGACCGTGATGCTCTGAAGTTCGTCGGCTGGCGGCTTCGCGGCATCACCGGCGATCTGATCCCCGACGGCGGGCAATGCCGCACAGAGCAGTAAAACACCGGTGAAAGATCCGCAGCCCGCCAATTCGCGTCGATTCTTCATACGACCCCGCGCGATGGTTCCGCGAGCGTCAAGAAACCGATGTCGAGCAAGTGGCGGCTGAGACTCACTCGCGCGGCCAAGTTCAACACGTCGCCGGGCAGCTCCGCCGTGCGGAACGTGTGTAGCGCACTCATGGCGTTGAGCACCCCGCCGAAGCGCTCGTTGCGGGTGTAGGCCTCGGGCGAATAATAATGCCCACCCTTGGCGAGCCGTAGCGCCGGGTAGCGCATATCCGAATCGCTGAGCAGATTTTCAAGATCGCTGCCAGTCAGCAACTCGGTGTAATAGCTGAGATTCCTGCGCGCTAGGAAATACGGTTTTTTCTCCCAGTAGTCGGCGAAAAATTGAGCGCCGGACATGGGTGACAACGGTGTCGCGAGATCGAACGCTGCGCCGGGTGGCTGGGTCAAGCCGTCGCCCCAACCAGCATCGCCACCCGCTCCGCCAACGCCAGCGCTGCGGTCAAACCCGGCGACTCGATACCGAACAGGTTGATGACACCGCTCACGCCGTGGATGTCGGGACCCGACAGACAGAAATCGCTGCCGGCTTCGCCCGGCCCGTTGAGCTTGG
>CAZZXZ010000055.1:0-20967 GCA_964658135.1 uncultured Acetobacteraceae bacterium
GTGGTGGGCTTGCGGCAACTACTCGGCCGCATCGCCGATCGTTTCTTCGGCGCACCGTCGGCGCAACTGCGCATCGTCGGCATCACGGGCACCAACGGCAAGACCACGTGTGCTTACCTGCTCGCGCAATGTCTGGCACGCCTGCACTGCGAGGCGGCCTACATCGGCACCATCGGCTGGGGGCGTCTCGGCGCACTGCAAACACCGACGCACACCACGGCGGACGTCATCAACGTGCACCGTCAACTCGCTCAGCTGCTGGCCGCGGGTGTGCGCGACGTCGCGATGGAGGTGTCCTCGCACGCGCTCGATCAGGGCCGCACCGACGGCGTGCGCTTTCAGGCGGCGGCCTTCACCAATCTGACGCGCGATCATCTGGACTACCATCCGTCCATGGCCGCCTATGGCGCGGCGAAGGCGCGGCTGTTCGCCGGCGCCGAACTCGAGCACGTCGTCATACAGGTCGGCGATGCCTTCGGCCACGACCTCGCGCGCGGCTACCACGGCCGTGCGTCCTTGACGGCGGTGTGGGTGGCGGGCGCCGCGTCGGATCCGTCGGGTCCGTTGAGTGGCGCGGCCGACGCCACGTTGTGCGCGAGCGAGGTCGTCGTCGATCTGAAGGGAGTTTCCTGCGCCGTCACCGGTAGCTACGGACACTGCGCCTTGCGCACTCAGCTTTTAGGCCGGTTCAATATAGAAAACGCGCTCGTGGTGCTCGGCTGTCTGGTGGCGCTCGGCGTGTCGTTGGATGCCGCCGCAGCGGTACTTGAACAATGCCACGCGCCGCCGGGACGCATGGAAGTCATCGAGGCAGCCCACGGTGACGGGCCGCTGGCTGTGGTCGATTATGCGCATACGCCCGATGCGCTCGCCAAGGCGCTCAACACCTTGCGCGAGCATTGCCGCGGCGCGCTGTGGTGCGTATTCGGGTGCGGCGGCGATCGCGATGCCGGCAAGCGGCCGTTGATGGGGGCGATCGCGGACGCACTCGCCGACCGCGTCATCGTCACCGACGACAATCCGCGCACCGAAAACCCGGCGCGCATCGTCACCGACATCGTGGCGGGCATCACGCAGCGCCCGGCCCAGGTCATTCACGATCGCGGTCAGGCCATCGCGGCCGCGCTCGCCGCGGCGGCCGGCCCCGACATGGTGTTGATCGCCGGCAAGGGTCACGAGGATTATCAGATCTATGGCGCGACCCGGCGCCGCTTCAGCGATCGGGACGAGGCCATGCGCTGCCTGGGAGCCGCGGCATGAAGCGCGTGCTGCTCGACACGGCGCGCGCGGTCGGTGGGGAACTTCTCGGCGCGAACCTGCCCTACACGGATGTGTCGACCGATAGCCGTACCTTAGGCGCGGGCGCGCTGTTCGTGGCCTTGCGCGGCCCCCACTTCGACGGTGGGGAATTCGTGGCGGCCGCGGCGGCGCGCGGCGCCGTCGGCGCGGTGGTCGAGCGGCGCGTGCCGGTGGACGTGCCGCAAATCCTCGTCGCCGATGCCTTGCAGTCGCTGCAGCGCATGGCGAGCGCCTGGCGTGCCGCGGCGGTGCTGCCGCTGGTGGCCGTGGGCGGCAGCAACGGCAAGACCACGGTGAAAGAAATGACGGCGGCCATTTTGTCGCGCATGGGACCGTGTCTCGCGACGCGCGGCAATCTCAACAATCACATCGGCGTTCCGCTCACGCTCATGCGGCTCGATGCCACGCATCGCAGCGCAGTGATTGAAATGGGCGCGAACCGCGTCGGCGACGTCGCCGAGCTGGTCGCACTCGCCCACCCGACCGTGGGTCTCATCACCAATGCCGGCGCCGAACACCTCGAAGGCTTCGGTGATCTGGACGGCGTGGCGCGCGGCGAAGGCGAGATGGTGGCGGGTCTGGACGCTGCCGCCACGGCCATCCTGAATGCCGACGATGCCTACGCCGACTATTGGCGCGGCGTCACGCAGGCCCGGCAGACGTTCACCTTCGGCGTCAGGAGGCGCGCGGATTTCGCGGCGCACGACGCGGTACAAGGCATCGAAGGGGGCGATTTCGTTACGCGCTTCACCTTGCGGTGTCCGAAAGGCGAAGGGCCGATCGTGCTGCGCGCGGGCGGCACGCACAACATCGTCAATGCCTTGGCCGCCGCCGCGGCTGCCGCGGCGGCCGGCGCGTCGTTCGAACAGATCGCGCTCGGCTTGGCGGATTTTCGGGCGGTGGCCGGCCGACTGCAATTGAAACCGGGGCTGCGCGACAGTTGGATCATCGACGATTCGTACAATGCGAACCCCAGTTCGGTGCGTGCCGGACTCGAGGTATTGCGGGACTTGTCCGGGGTGCGTTGGCTGGTGCTCGCGGACATGGCCGAGCTCGGCGAGCACAGCGCCGACAGTCATGCGGAGATGGGCCGTTTCGCGCGCGACTGTCAGGTCGTGCGGTTGTTCGCGCTCGGTCCGCAGAGCACCGGCGCGGTGGCGGCGTTCGGCGCCGGCGCCGAATGGTTCGCCGCCGCCGATGCCTTGATCGAGCGTCTGCAGGCCGAGTTGTCGCCGGGCATCACGGTGCTGGTCAAGGGGTCGCGGGTCAACCGCTTGGAGCGCGTGGTGCAAGCGCTGACGGTGCAGGCGGGCGCATGCTGATCTACCTCACTGAATACCTCGGCAAGTTCTACAGCGGCTTTCACGTGTTCCAGTATTTGACGCTGCGCGGCATACTGGCGGCGATCACCACGCTCGCCATCACCCTGTTCATCGGACCGCGCATGATCGCGCAGCTCACGCGCTACCAGATCGGCCAGCAGGTGCGCAGCGACGGCCCGCAGACGCATTTGAAAAAATCCGGCACGCCCACCATGGGCGGCGGATTGATCTTGACGGCGATGGTGATCGGCACCTTGCTGTGGGCGGATCTGACGAGCCGCTTCGTGTGGATCGTCGTGCTGACCACCATGGCGTTCGGCGCCATCGGTTTCTACGACGACTACCTCAAGTTGGTGGTGGGAAATTCGAAGGGCTTGCCGGCGCGCTACAAATACCTCGCGCAATCGGTGGTGGCGCTCGGGGCGGCCTTCGTCCTGCACCACATGCATCAGACCACGGCCGAGACCACGTTGTACGTACCGTTCTTCAAGACGGTGGCCGTGCCCATGAGCACCATCGGGTTCGTCGCCTATGCCTATCTGGTCATCGTCGGCACCAGCAATGCGGTCAATCTCACCGACGGACTCGACGGTCTCGCCATCATGCCGGCGGTGATGGTCGCCACCGCGCTCGGCATCTTTGCCTATGCCACGGGCAACATCAAATTCGCGAGCTACTTACAGATCCCGTACATCAATGGGGTGGGCGAGCTGTTGATCTTCAGCGCGACGCTCACCGGCGCGGGACTCGGCTTCTTGTGGTTCAACGCCTATCCCGCCGAAGTGTTCATGGGCGACGTCGGCGCATTGGCCATCGGTGCGGCCTTGGGCACCATCGCAGTGATGGTGCGCCAGGAGATCGTCCTGTTCGTCATGGGCGGCGTGTTCGTGGTCGAAACCGTGTCCGTGATCCTGCAGGTGGCGTCCTTCAAGCTCACCGGGAAACGCATCTTCCGGATGGCGCCGTTGCATCATCATTTCGAACTCAAGGGCTGGGCCGAACCCAAGGTGATCGTGCGGTTCTGGATCGCCAGTTTCGTGCTCGTCCTCGCCGGTCTCGCGACCTTGAAGATCCGCTGATGACCAGCGTCGTAGTCGGTCTCGGCAAGACGGGCGCCTCGTGCGTACGCTATCTGGCGCAGCAGGGCATGCCGGTGACCGCGACCGATTCGCGGGCCGCACCGCCGGGACTTGCCGCTCTCGGGCCCTTGGCGCACACGCTCGACCTGCGGCTCGGCGGCTTCGATCTGGCGCTGCTCGACGGGGCCTCGCAGGTGCTGATGTCGCCCGGTGTGTCGCTCGAGGAACCCATTGCGCGCGCGGCGCGCGCCCGCGGCATCGACGTACTCGGCGACGTGGAATTGTTCGCGCGTGCCGTGCGCGCGCCGGTGGTCGGCATCACCGGCACCAACGGCAAGAGCACGGTGACGAGCCTGCTCGCGAGCATGGCGGCCGGCGCGGGACGCGAGGTGCTCGCGGGCGGTAATCTCGGCGTGCCCGTGCTCGAGCTGCTCGAGCGGCCGGTACCGGATCTGTACGTGCTCGAGTTGTCGAGCTTCCAATTGGAAACCACATCGTCGCTCGCGCTCGCGGCCGCGACGGTGCTCAACGTCAGCGCCGATCACATGGATCGCTATGCTTCGGTGCAAGCCTATGCCGGCGCGAAGGCGCGCATTTTCGCGCGCGCGGCAACCTGGGTGTTGAATGCCGACGATGCGTGGGTCGCCGACCTGGCGCGCGCGGCGGCCGCGGGGCTGGCTTCGGGTGCGCGGACGCCCCACGTCACCTTCTCGACCCGCCACGCGCGCGCCGATTATCATCTCGTCGAACGCGACGGCGGAACCTGGCTCGCCGCGCGCGGCAGCGCCGTGCTCGACGTCGCGCGCATGAAAATCGGCGGCATGCACAACGCTGCGAACGCGCTAGCGGCGCTGGCTTTGGGCGCTGCGGTGGGGTTGCCGATGGCCGCCATGGTGGCGGCGCTCGAAGTCTTCCCGGGCCTGCCGCATCGCTCCGCATGGGTTGCCGACATCGACGGCGTACGGTACGTGGACGACTCGAAGGGCACCAACGTCGGCGCCACCGTGGCGGCGGTCGAGGGTCTCGCCGGACCGTTGGTCATGATCGCGGGCGGCGTTGGCAAGGGCCAGGATTTCACGCCGTTGCGCGCGGCGTTTGCGGGCAAGGTGCGGCACGTGGTGTTGATCGGTCAGGACGCAGCGACGCTCGAACGCACGCTGGCCGGTGCCTGTACCACCGAGCGCGCGGCGTCGTTGCCCGAGGCCGTCGCCGCGGCGGCGCGTGCGGCGCGGCCGGGCGACACGGTGTTGCTGTCGCCGGCCTGCGCCAGTCTCGACATGTTCAGCGACTATGCGCAGCGCGGCACCGTGTTCGCCGCAGCCGTACGGGCACTCGCCGCGGAGCGCGCATGAACGCCGTCAGCATGGGCTACGGGGTGCGGGCGCGCGAACGCATGCCGTTCGCGTGGGACGGTATCACGCTGGGCTTGGTGATGGTGACCTCCGCCTCCATGGCGGTGGCCGCCAAGGACCTGGGCGACCCCTTCTATTTTCTCGAGCGGCAATTCGTCTTCGGCGGCTGCGGCCTTGTGCTGGCCTGGGCGGTCACCCGCGTGCCGGCACAGCTGTGGGACAAGTACAGTCTCGCGCTGCTGCTGCTGGGGCTCGCACTGCTGTCGCTGGTGCTCATTCCGGGACTGGGCGCGAAGATCAACGGCGCGCGGCGTTGGATGCGCGTCGGCCCGATGAACTTTCAGGTCTCGGAGCTGGCCAAGGTGCTGGTGCTCACCTGGGTGTGCAGCTACTGCGTGCGCAAACGCGCGGAACTCGAACATACGTTCGCCGGCCTCGCCAAGCCGGTGGGCCTGCTGACGGTGGCGGGCGCGTTGCTCCTGATCGAACCGGATTTCGGCGCCACGACGGTGTTGTTCGCGACCGGGTTCGCGGTGCTGTTCGTCGCCGGCGCACGCTTGCGCTACGTGTTGGCGCTGCTCTGCGCGGTGGCCACCGCATTCGCGTTGCTGGCCGTGCTGTCGCCGTATCGGCTGCGGCGTCTGACCGGTTTTCTGCATCCCTGGGAGGACCCGTTCAACGGCGGCTTCCAGCTCACCCAATCGCTGATCGCCATCGGTCGCGGCGGCTGGTTCGGAGTGGGGCTTGGCAGCAGCATTCAGAAACTGTTCTACCTGCCGGAGGCGCATACGGATTTCGTGTTTGCCGTGCTTGCGGAAGAATTGGGTTTGGTGGGTGTCATCGGCGTCATCAGCCTGTTCGTGGCGTTGGTGTGGCGGGCCGTGCAGATTTCCCGCATGGCCGCGCAGGCCGGTCTGAAATTTCAATCGTACCTGGCGCTCGCCTTCGGCATGTGGCTCGGGTTGCAGGCCCTCGTCAACATCGGCGTCAACATGGGCGTGCTGCCGACCAAGGGTTTGACGCTGCCGCTGTTGAGTTACGGCCGCAGCAGCCTGATCGTGAGCCTGGGTTGGTTGGGCATGTTGCTGCGTATCTATCACGAGGTGAAATGCACCTCGCGTTCGGCGGTCATGCGCATGCCGGGAGGTGCACGGTGAACGGCGCTCAGAGCGGCGGCGCGCCGGTGCTCATCATGGCGGGCGGCACCGGGGGTCACGTGTTTCCGGCGCTGGCGGTGGCCAAGGTGTTGCGCGCCCGCGGCGTGCCGGTGGTCTGGCTCGGCGTTCCCGCCAGCATGGAAGCGCGCTTGGTGCCGGCGAACGGCTTTCCCATCGAGTGGCTGCGGGTCAAGGGAATTCGCGGCAAGGGCGCGGCGGCGTGGCTGCTGGCACCGGTGCGGGTGCTCGGCGCGGTGTGGCAGGCGCTGGGCGTACTGCGCCGCGTGCGGCCGCGCGCCGTGCTGGGTGCCGGCGGTTACGTCAGCGGACCCGGCGGCATCGCGGCGTGGCTGCTGCGCATTCCGCTGCTGATTCACGAACAGAATGCCGTTCCCGGCCTGACGAACCGTTGGCTGGCACGGGTGGCGAGCCGCGTGATGCAGGCCTTTCCCGGCAGTTTCGCCACCCGTGTGCAAGCGCTCACCGTGGGCAATCCGGTGCGTGCCGATATCGCCGCCGTCGCGGCGCCGGCGGTGCGCTTTGCCGGCCGTGCGGACCGTACGCGTCTCCTGGTGTTCGGCGGCAGCCTCGGCGCTCAGCGTCTCAATGCGCTGGTGCCGAGGGCCCTGGCGCATATCGATCCCACGCACCGCCCGCAGGTGCGCCACCAGGCCGGCGAGCGCGGCATCGAGGCGGCGCGTTCGGCCTATCGCGAGGCGCAGGTGGACGCCGACGTGACGCCGTTCATCGAGGACATGGCGGCGGCCTACGCGTGGGCCGACGTCGCGTTGTGCCGTGCCGGTGCGATGACCATCGCCGAATTGCAAGCCGTCGGTTTGGGCGCGTTGCTGATCCCGCTGCCCATCGCCACCGACGATCATCAGACCCGCAATGCCGCGGCGCTGGTGCGGGTGGGCGCCGGCCGCGTGCTGCAAGAACGCGACATGACTGCCGAATCGTTGAGTGCCAGCATCGCCGACCTGACCGGCGATCGGGGTCGTTTGTTGGCCATGGCCGAAGCGGCGCGCGGCGCACGCGTGATCGATGCCGCCGAGCGCGTGGCGGATCTGTGTCTGGCGGCGGGAGTACCCGCTTGAACGATCGGCTGAACGACCGCATGCGCCGCATCCACCGCATCCATTTGGTCGGCGTCGGCGGCAGCGGCATGGGCGGTATCGCCGAGGTGCTGCTGAGCCTGGGTTACGACGTGCAAGGCTCCGATCTGAAACCGAACGCGGTGACCCAGCGCTTGACTCGGCTGGGGGTGACGATTTTCATCGGTCATGCGGCCGAGCATCTCGGCAATGCCGACGTCGTGGTGGTGTCGAGTGCGGTGAGCCGCGCGAATCCGGAAGTGGCCGCCGCCCTGGCACGCCGCATCCCGGTGGTGCCGCGGGCGGAAATGCTCGGCGAGTTGATGCGTTTTCGTTATTCGGTGGCGGTGGCCGGCACCCATGGCAAGACCACGACCACCAGTCTGGTGGCGAGCGTGCTCGCCGAGGGCGGCCTCGACCCCACGTTCGTGATCGGCGGACGACTGAAGAGTGCCGACAGCAACGCCCGGCTGGGCGCGGGCCGCTACCTGGTCGCGGAGGCCGACGAGAGCGATGCGTCGTTCCTGCATCTGCAACCGATGCTCGCCATCGTCACCAACATCGACAACGATCATCTCGCCACGCACGAGGGCGACTTCTCGAGACTGAAGCATAGCTTCGTCGAGTTCCTGCACAATCTGCCGTTCTACGGTCTAGCGGTGCTGTGCGTCGACGACGCCCACGTGCAGAGCATACTGGCCGACGTGAGCCGGCCGGTGGTCACCTATGGCTTCGATCCCGGTGCCGACGTGCGGGCGGTCGACGTGGTGCGCGACGGCCTGCATTCCCGCTATAGCGCCGAACGCGCGGGGCATGCGGCGTTGGCCGTGACCATCAATCTGCCCGGCCGTCACAACGTACTCAATTCGCTCGCGGCGGTGGCGGTCGCCACCGAACTCGGCATCGCCGATGCCGACATCCAAAACGCCCTGGCCAATTTCCAGGGCATCGACCGGCGGTTGCAGCCCTTGGGCGACATTCACTGGCCGGGCGGACGCGCATCCATCGTCGACGACTACGGCCACCATCCCACCGAAGTCACCGCGACGCTGGATGCGGTGCGCCAGGGCTGGCCCGCCCGTCGCCTCGTGTTGGTGTTCCAACCGCATCGCTATTCGCGCACGCGCGATCTGTTGGACGATTTCGCCCGCTGCCTGAGCGCCTGCGATCTGTTGTTGGTGACCGAGGTGTACGCCGCGGGCGAGGCGCCGATCGCCGGTGCGGACGGCCGCGCCATCTGCCGCGCGGTGCGCTCGCGGGGCGTCTTGGAACCTGTCTTCGTCGAGCGCGTCGACGAACTCGCCGAGTCGCTGCGGCGCGTGCTGCGCGATGACGACGTCGTGCTCGTCATGGGCGCCGGCAACATCGGCGCCGTGGCCCAGGAACTCAAGGTGCAGTTTGCGGCGGGGGCGGCGGCATGAGCACCCTCGAGACGCTGCGTATCTCCCCGGAATTCGGCGCCCGCGTGGTGCTGCACGCACCCATGTCCAAATACACCTCGTGGCATGCCGGCGGACCGGCCGATTTTTTCTTCACGCCGCGCGACTACACCGACCTGTCCTCGTTCCTGCGCCAGCTGCCGGCGAGCGTGCCGCTTCTCTGGGTGGGTCTCGGCAGCAATCTCTTGGTGCGCGACGGCGGCGTGCGCGGCGCCGTGATTTCGATGAACGGCACTTTCGGCGCGCTCGAGCGGGTCAGCGCCACGCGCATCCAGGCGCAGGCCGGCGTGCCGTGCGCCAAGCTCGCCCGCCAGTGCGTGAAGTGGGGTTTGGGGCCCGCCGAATTCTTCGCCGGCATTCCCGGCACCTTCGGCGGGGCGCTCGCCATGAACGCCGGCGCCTGGGACGGCGAGACCTGGCGTCACGTCGTCGATGTCGACGTGATCGACCGGCACGGCGTGCGCCGCACGCGGCCGTCGAGCGATTACCGGATCACCTATCGGCAGGTGCAGGGCCCCGCCGACGAATGGTTTCTCGCGGCGCGCATGGAGTTCGAACGCCGGCCCGGCGTCAACGAGCAGGCCATTCGCGAGTTGCTGGAACGGCGCCGGGAGACGCAACCGATCGGCGAATGGAGCTGCGGCTCGGTGTTCACCAATCCGCCGGGCGAGCATGCCGGGCGCCTCATCGAGAAGTCGGGCCTCAAGGGTTTTCGCATCGGCGACGCCTCGGTGTCCGCGAAGCACGCCAATTTCATCATCAATCACGGCGCCGCCCGTGCCGCGGATATCGAGGCCTTGATCGCGCACGTGCAGCGTCGCGTCGCAGAACTGCACCACGTCGACTTGAAGACCGAAGTGCGCATCGTCGGAGAGACCGCATGAGTATGTTGAAACAGCAATCCGCCGACCGTCACGCCAAACTGCCGAGCGAGTTCGGCAAGGTGGCCGTGCTGCTCGGCGGCGACTCCGCCGAACGCGAGGTGTCGTTGATGAGCGGCACCGCCGTGCTGGCTGCGCTGCAGAGCCGCGGCGTCGATGCGCACGCCTTCGATCCGCATGAGAAGCCGCTGCAGTCGCTGGCGAGCGACGGGTTTGCGCGTGCTTGGATCGCGCTGCACGGGCCGGGGGGCGAGGATGGTCTGATGCAGGGGGCGCTCGAGTGGCTGGGCATCCCTTACACGGGCAGCGGCGTGCTCGCCGCGGCCCTCACCATGGATAAACTGAAGACCAAGCGGGTGGTGCTCGGCGCGGGCTATGCCGCCCCCGAATATGCCGTGCTGTCGGGTCCGGCCGATCTGCCCGGCGCCCTCGTCTCGATCGGCCTGCCGTTGATGGTGAAGCCCGCCTCGCAAGGGTCGAGCGTCGGCATGACGAAAGTGAAGTCGGCGGACGAGTTCGCGCAGGCCTACGCGCATGCGCATGCCGTCGACCCCATCGTCTTCGCCGAGCGCTTCATCGCCGGCGACGAATACACGGTGGGCGTGCTGCAGGATGCGGCGCTGCCCTCGATCCGCATCAAACCCGCCACCGAGTTCTACGACTATCAGGCGAAATATTTTCGCGACGATACGCAGTATCACTGTCCGAGCGGACTAGACGCCGCCGCCGAAGCCGAACTGCGCGCGGCGGCCCTGGCGGCGTTCAAAGTCACCGATTGTTACGGTTGGGGACGCGTCGATTTCATGCGCGATCCGCTCACGCAGCAGTTCTTTTTCATCGAAATCAATACCACGCCCGGCATGACCGGTCACAGCCTGGTGCCGATGGCGGCGTTGCAGGCCGGCATCGATTTTCCCGAGCTGTGTTGGCGCGTGCTGGAAACCAGCCTGTGCCGGGAGCGCAAATGAACCTGCCCGTGCTCACGCGCCGCAACCGCATGAAAAATCGTGCCACGGCCGAGCGGCCGAAGCGCCGTTGGCCGCGGTTCATCACGGACTGGCGGACCACCGGGCGCCGGCTCGCCGTGTTGCTGTTGGTGACGGGCGCACTGGCGGGACTGACCTGGTCGCTCGACCGACCCATCCGGGTGATTTCCATGGATGGCAGCTTCCAGCGCGTCTCGCCCGGTCAAGTCGAAAAGGCGGTGGCGAAATACATGGAAGGCGGCTTCATGTCGGCGGACCTCGACCTCATTCAGCGCGCGGTGGAAACCGTGCCCTGGGTTGACCATGCGCGGGTGCAGCGCCGTTGGCCGAACAGCCTGCACGTCACGGTGATCGAAGAAACCGCCGCGGCGCGCTGGGGGCAGTCGGGACTCCTCAACACGCGCGGCGAGTTGTTCGTCCGGCAGGCCTCGCACGTGCCGGCGGAATTACCGCGCCTGAGCGGACCCGACGGCAGCGAAGCGCAGGTGGCGGCGCGGTATCTGTCGACGCAGGGCCGCATGCTCGAGGCCGGCATGCGGATCGCCGCCTTGCGACTCGACGAGCGCGGCGCGTGGGAAATGGATCTGGACAGTGGCGTGATCGTCAGGCTCGGCCGCCGCGACGTCGACCAGCGGCTCGATCGATTCATTCGTACCGCCTCGCAGGTCATCGCGCACCGCCTGTCCGAGATTTCGTACGTGGACATGCGCTATGCCAATGGCTTCGCCATCGGGTGGCGCATGCCGGCGGCACCCGCTCCGGTAGCGGCCAAACGTTCCGACGATACCGAAGCGTAAGGATTCAAGACCGACACATGGCTAAGCGTTCCGACCGTAATCTAGTGGTGGGCCTCGACATCGGCACGAGCAAGGTCGTCGCCATCGTCGGCGAGATCAAGGCGGACGGCGTGCTCGAAATCATCGGCATCGGCAGCCATCCGTCGCGCGGTTTGAAAAAGGGTGTCGTGGTCAACATCGAATCCACGGTGCAATCCATCCAACGCGCCGTCGAGGAAGCGGAGCTCATGGCGGGCTGCGAAATTCATTCGGTGTATGCCGGCATCGCCGGCAGCCACGTGCGCAGCCTCAACTCGCACGGCATCGTCGCCATCAAGGACAAAGAGGTGCTGCAAAGCGACGTCGAGCGGGTGATCGACGCGGCCAAGGCGGTGGCCATTCCCGCCGACCAGAAAATCCTGCACGTGCTGCCGCAGGAATACATCATCGATGCGCAGGAGGGCATCCGCGACCCCATCGGCATGTCGGGCGTGCGTCTCGAGGCGAAGGTGCACATCGTGACCGGGGCGGACAGCGCGGCGCAGAACATCGTCAAATGCGTGCAGCGCTGCGGTCTCAGCGTCGACGACATCGTGCTGGAACAGCTCGCCTCGAGCTACGCCGTGCTCACCGAGGATGAAAAAGATCTGGGCGTATGCGTGGTGGACATCGGCGGGGGCACCACCGACATCGCGGTGTTCGGCGGCGGCGCCATCCGGCACACGGCGGTGATTCCGATCGCGGGCGATCAGGTCACCAACGACATCGCAGTGTCCATGCGCACGCCCACGCAGTACGCCGAGGACATCAAGATCAAATATGCCTGCGCGCTGTCGCAGCTGGCGAATCCCGACGAGACCATCGAAGTGCCGAGCGTCGGCGATCGGCCGCCCCGGCGTCTCGCCCGGCAGACGTTGGCCGAGATCGTCGAGCCGCGGTACGAAGAATTGTTCGGCTTGATACGCGACGAGCTGCGTCGCGCGGGACTCGAGGAGGCGGTGGCCACGGGCATCGTGCTCACCGGCGGCAGCGCCAAGATGGAAGGCGCCATCGAACTCGCCGAGGAAGTGTTTCACATGCCGGTGCGCCTCGGCGTGCCGCAGTACGTCAGCGGCTTGGTCGACGTGGTGAGCAACCCGATTCACGCCACGGGCGTCGGCTTGTTGCTGTATGCGAAGAGCAATCAGGACGTGCGCAGAACGGAAAACGCGCTGTCGGCGGGCGGCGTGAAGTCGATTTTGGAACGGATGAAGGCCTGGTTTCAAGGCAATTTTTGACAACAAACTGAATGATGAAGGAGAACTGGAATGTTTGAACTGATGGACTCTTACAGCCAAAACGCGATTATCAAAGTGATCGGAGTCGGCGGCGGCGGCGGCAACGCGGTGGCGCACATGGTGCAGTCGGGTCTCGACGGCGTGGAATTCATATGCATCAACACCGATGCGCAGGCGCTCAAGCACGGCAAGGTGCGCACCGCTCTGCAGATCGGCTGCAACATCACCAAGGGCTTGGGTGCCGGGGCCGATCCGGAAGTGGGCCGGCAAGCCGCGATGGAAGATCGCGACCGGATCATCGAGCTCATCGAGGGGTGCGACATGTTGTTCATCACCGCCGGCATGGGCGGCGGCACCGGCACGGGCGCAGCGCCCGTGGTCGCGCAGGTGGCCAAGGAACTCGGCATCTTGACGGTGGCCGTGGTCACCAAGCCGTTCGAGATGGAAGGCAACAAGCGCTCGCGAGTCGCCGATCAAGGCATGCTTGAATTATCGAAGTACGTCGATTCGCTGATCACCATTCCCAACCAGAAACTGCTGGCGGTGCTTGGCAGCAGCACCACGTTGCTGGATGCGTTCAAGGCCGCCAACACCGTGCTGCAAGGCGCCGTGCAGGGCATCGCCGAATTGATCACACGGCCGGGACTCATCAATGTCGACTTCGCCGACGTGCGCACCGTCATGTCGGAGACCGGCATGGCCATGATGGGGTCGGGATCCGCGTCGGGCGAGGATCGCGCCCGCGAAGCGGCCGAGGCGGCCATTTCCAGCCCGCTGCTCGAGGACATCAACCTCGCCGGCGCCCAGGGCATCCTGGTCAACGTCACCGCCGGTATGGATCTGTCGATCGGCGAATTCCAGGAAGTGGGCAACGTCATCAAGCAATTCTCCTCGGACGACGCCACGGTGGTGGTCGGTACCGTCATCGATCCGGAGATGTCGAATCAGATCCGGGTCACCGTGGTGGCTACCGGGCTCGGCAAACCGGTGGCGCGTTCTGCGGCGCCGCAGCAATCCGCTGCCGGCAACATGGCGCCGCCGCCCACCATGCGCATGGTCCGCCAAAAGAGTTCGTTGGCGCCCACCGACTACGCGATGTTGGATCGGCCGACCGTACAGCGCCAACGGGCCGTCGGGGATGGCTTGCGGGCCGAGGTGGAATCGGAGGATTTGCTGGATATTCCGGCCTTTCTGCGCCGCCAAGCGGACTGATTCGGCGACCGCGAGGCCCTTGGGTTGGGTGCCCGCCACGGCTCGTTGACCGTCGCGGGCGCCGGCCTGTGGTACCTTTGGCGCTGTTTTTCACAGGCTGGTAGACGTTTTTTCATGCTGAATCAACGAACGCTCAAGAATTCGATCCGTGCCACGGGCGTAGGGCTGCACACCGGACAGAAGGTGTTGATGACCTTGCGTCCGGCGGCGCCGGATACCGGCATCGTGTTCCGCCGCACGGATCTGACGACGACGGTCGACATCAAGGCCCATGCCGAGAACGTCGGCGACACCATGATGGGGACCACGTTGCACGTCGGCGAGGTGAAGATCTCGACGGTGGAACATTTGTTGTCCGCGCTCGCGGGATTGGGCATCGACAACGCGTTGGTCGAAGTCAACGCGGGCGAGGTGCCGATCATGGACGGCAGCGCGGGGCCGTTCGTGTTTCTCCTGCAGTCGGCCGGCATCGAGGAACAGAAAGCGCCCAAGCGTTTCATCCGCATCCTGGAGAGCCTGCAGGTCGACGACGGCGACAAGTGGGCGCGTTTCGATCCGTACGACGGCTTCAAGGTGAACTTCGAAATCGAATTCAATCACCCGACGTTCAAGAAGCATTCGCAGGTGGCTTCCATGGATTTTTCGACCACCTCGTTCTTACGCGAGGTGAGCCGGGCACGCACGTTCGGGTTCATGCGCGATCTCGAGAGTCTACGCTCGCGGAATCTGGCGCTCGGCGGCAACATGGACAACGCCATCGTGCTCGACGATTACCGGGTGCTCAACGAAGACGGTTTGCGCTACGAAGACGAGTTCGTCAAACACAAGATCCTCGATGCCATCGGCGATCTCTATCTTCTCGGTCACAGTCTCATCGGCGAATTCAGCGGCTATAAATCGGGTCATGCGCTCAACAACAAACTGCTGCGCACGCTCATCGGCACGGAAAGCGCCTGGAAGGAAGTGGTGTTCGAGAGTTTGAAGGACGCGCCGATTTCGTATGTGGAGGCCGCGGCTGCGCGGGTTTGATCGGCGGGGCAATTCCGCCGAGCGATGCAAGCGCGCCGTTCAGGCGCGCGGGGGTACGACTTTGATCCGCACGCTGGCGAGGGCGATGCCGGTCGAACCGGCAAGCGCGAGTCGTAGCGGATCGGTGGCATAACGCAGTCGCGAAGCCCAGGCGGCGCCATCGACTCCGAGCGTCAACCGCGTTGCTAGGATTTCCGCACTGGTGACATGGGTGGCCAGCTCCGGCGGCAGGGCGGCACGGACTTGGACCAGAAGAGTAGTGCGAGCCGCAGAGCGCGCCGTCAAAGCGGCGATTCGGGGGCCGCCGACGGTCAGCAACTCTTTGATACTTTTGGGTTTAGGCACGGGTGTCGGGGTATTGGTGAGTCGCTGAATGGACAAAGTGTGCAGAATTCCTTGTTTTGGTTCACCTTATTCTTCATAGTTTAACGACGGCGTTGGAGCAAACAGCCTTATGAATTTGATTTTCGTCGGCCGTAAAACAGGCCGTATCAAGCAAGTCGATCTGCGGCATCCCTTGGTCGTCGTCGCCGCTCTGGCGTTGGTACTCGGGATCGTCGGTACTGCGTTTTCGATCGGCGTCAATCTCGGCGCCCGCGAGCGAACCGGCAGCGCGATTGCGAAGCTGGGCGGCTGGTCGGCCGATCTGCTGCACCAGAAAGCCCAGATCGATGACGTACGACGTGTGCTTCAAGAAAAGGTCAACGCGCTCGCCATGCGCGTGGGTCAGATGAACGCCAACGTGATCCGGCTGGATGCGCTCGGCAAACGGTTGACCCGGATGGCCAAATTGAACGACGGCGAGTTCGATTTCGGCAACCCGCCGGCGTTGGGCGGCGCAGAGACGACGGACGGCCAACCGGCTCAGGTGCCGAACCTCACCGCCATGGTGGACGAGTTACAGGGTCAGCTGTCGAGCCGTGAGCAGCAGCTGAACGTGCTCGAAAACCTCATTCTGACGCGTGAATTGAACGATCAGGTCTATCCGGAAGGCCGGCCGGTGGAGGAGGGCTTCATTTCGTCGTATTTCGGCGGTCGGGCCGATCCTTTCACCGGCTATGCCGCGGTACACAAGGGGTTGGATTTTGCCGCCCCCGAGGGTACCAAGGTAGCGTCGGTGGCTGCGGGCCTCGTGACGTTCGCGGGCGATCGGCCCGGCTTCGGCCGAATGGTGGAAATCAACCACGGCAACGGGTTGGCCACCCGCTACTGCCACAGCGAGAAGCTGTTGGTTAAACAGGGCGACATGGTGCGCAAGGGCCAGGACGTGGCGTTGATTGGGTCGACCGGCCGCTCCACCGGCCCGCATCTGCATTTCGAGGTGCTCAAGAACGGCGTCCAGGTGGATCCGCTGCACTTCATCGGCGAGGATCGCTGACCGGCTGATATCGGACTGACCGGCCGGCAGCGGCGGCGCGGTGAGCGCTTCGAGAGCGTCGCGAAACGATTTCCCGGCCTCGCGGTCTATCCGTACAATACCCGTTTTTCTTAAGGATTCTCCGTGTGGAAGCTTCTCGCTCAAGTTTTCGGCAGCCGTAACCAACGCCTCGTCAAGGAGTTGGGCCGCATGGTGGCGGCGGTCAATGGCTTCGAAGCCAGCATCAGCCCGCTCACCGATGAACAGTTTCCTGAAAAAACCCGTGAGCTGAAAGCGCGCTTCGCCGCCGGTACCCCGCTCGACGCGTTGGCGCCGGAAGCGTTTGCGTTGGTGCGCGAGGCTTCGCGACGCAAATTGGGACTACGCCATTTCGACGTGCAGCTCATCGGCGGATTCGCCCTGCATTCCGGCAAGATCGCCGAAATGCGTACCGGCGAAGGCAAGACCTTGATGGCGACTCTGCCGGCGTACCTGAACGCGCTGAGCGGCGACGGCGTGCACGTGGTCACGGTGAACGAGTATCTGGCGCAACGCGATTCGGACTGGATGGCCCCGGTGTTTCGCTTCCTCGGCATGGAAGTGGGCGTCATCAAGAATGCGCAATCGCCCGACGAGAAGCGTGCGGCCTATGCGTGCGACATCACGTACGGCACCAATAACGAATTCGGTTTCGATTATCTGCGCGACAACCTCGCGTTTCGTTTGGAGGATCGCGCCCAGCGGAAATTATCCTTCGCGATCATCGACGAGGTGGACTCGATCCTGATCGACGAGGCGCGTACGCCGTTGATCATTTCCGGGCCGGCCGAGGAGAGCACGGAGCTCTACCTGAAGATCAACACTCTCATCCCGCGACTAGTCAAACAGGAAGAGGAAAACGGGCCGGGCGATTACGCCGTCGACGAGAAGACCAAGCAGGCGACGCTCACCGAGGACGGTCACCAGAAGGTCGAGGAACTGATGGCCGAGCAGGGGCTGCTCCGCGAAGGGGAGAGTCTCTACGACGCCACCAACATCCGCCTCATGCATCATCTGAATGCCGCGCTGCGCGCGCATTCGCTCTACAAGCGCGACGGCGAATACATCGTGCGCCAAGGCGAAGTCATCATCGTCGACGAGTTCACCGGCCGCACCATGCAAGGCCGGCGCTGGTCCGACGGTCTGCATCAAGCAGTGGAGGCGAAGGAGGGCGTCAAGGTTCGCGAGGAGAATCAGACCGTCGCGTCGATCACCTTCCAGAACTTTTTCCGTCTGTATTCGAAGCTGTCCGGCATGACCGGCACGGCCGACACCGAAGCGTTCGAATTCCAGCAGATCTACGGGTTGGAAGTGGTGGTGATACCCACCCACAAACCGATGGTGCGCAAGGACAAGTCGGATCTCGTGTTCCTCTCGGAGCCGGATAAATTCCAGGCCATTCTCGAGGACATTCAAGACTGCGTGAAACGCGGTCAACCCGTGCTGGTCGGCACGACGTCGATCGAGACGTCCGAGCGGCTGGCGAAACTACTCGCCGGCGCCAAGATTCCGCACGAGGTGCTGAACGCCAAGCAGCACGAGCGCGAGGCGCATATCGTCGCCGAGGCGGGACGGCCGGGCGCCATCACCGTGGCCACCAACATGGCGGGCCGCGGCACCGACATCGTGCTCGGCGGCAGTCCGCAGACCCAGATCGATCTCATCGACAGCCCGAACGAGGCTGAATTGACGCAGATTCACGCCGATTGGCGCAAACGGCACGAGGAAGTGCTGGCCGCCGGCGGCTTGCACATCATCGGCACCGAACGTCACGAATCGCGGCGCATCGACAACCAGCTGCGTGGTCGATCCGGCCGCCAAGGCGACCCCGGCTCGAGCCGCTTCTATTTGTCGCTCGAAGACAATCTCATGCGGATTTTCGGCGATCCCACGCGCATGAAGGCGCTCATGACCCGCGTCGGCATGAAGGCGGGGGAGGCCATCGAGAGCGGCATGCTGACGCGGCAAATCGAACGGGCGCAACGCCGTGTCGAACAGCATAACTTCGACGCCCGCAAGCAATTGCTCGAGTACGACGACGTGGCGAACGATCAGCGGCGCGTGATCTATCAGCAGCGCACCGATTTGATGAGCGCCGAGAACGTGGCCGACGCCGTGAAGGGAATTCGCGAGGAGGTGGTTGCGCAGTTGGTGGACCAATACGTCCCCGGCGGAACGCCCGAGGAGCAGTGGGACATCGCCGGATTGACGCAGGCCGTGGAGCGCGATTTCGGTGCGACGCTGCCCATCGACGCCTGGGCCAAGGAAGAGGAAGCCGGCGATGGCTCGGGACTCAAGCAGAAGCTGCTGACCGGGTTGGACGCGGTGTACCTGCAGAAGGAAACCAGCGTGGGGCCGCAGGTGATGCGCTACATCGAGAAGGAAGTGATGCTGCGCACGCTCGATCAGCATTGGCGCGAACATTTGGCGGCGATGGATTACATGCGTCAGGGCATTTTCTTGCGCAGCTACGCGCAGAAGAATCCGAAGCAGGAGTACAAGCGCGAGGCCTTCGAGCTGTTCTCCGCCATGTTGGATCGCATCAAGTTGGACACCGTAACCACCGTGTCCAAGATCCAAGTGCGCAGCCAGGAGGAGATCGAGCGCGAGGAAACGGAGCGTCACGAACGGCTGGCGCGCGCGCTGCAAATGCAGCATCCCGATGCGGTGTCGCCCATCCAAGCGGGCGTCGGTTTCGACGAGCAAGCCGGCGACGGTGGCGGCCCGATAGGCTTCGGTCCAGGCGGCGGTTCGTTGGACGCCGACCCGCGCGAGGCGGGCCCCGTGGCCACACCGTTCGTGCGCGAGATGCCCAAGGTGGGCCGCAACGAATTGTGTCCGTGCGGCTCGGGCAAGAAGTTCAAGCACTGCCACGGCGCCCTGCAACAAGCGAACGGTTGACGGGCGAACCGCAACGGCGCCTGGTCATTCAGGTGGTTGCCGCCGTTACCGTGAGCGCACGGCCACGGCCTGAGAGGCGCCGCGGCAAGATGCCGCTTTTGATAGTATCCGATGATGCTTTTCAACCTAGGCGGCCTTTTTAGGCAACGAGTGGCCGAGCCTGCGCTGCCCTCAGAGCCTGGGGCAATGTTGGATCGGGCCCGTTTGCTCGATGCGCAGGGCCAGTTCAAGGAGGCCGGTGCAGTATGTCGAGAAATGCTCGCGCTGCAACCCGATCATGTCGACGCGCTATTCTTGCTGGCAGAAACGGCGACTCGGAGCGGAGATTTACCGCTGGCCATCGAAACGTACACGCGAGTGATTGAGGCCAGCCCGGATTGCGACGTGGCGTACTACAAACGCGGCAATCTTTTGAAAAACGCCAACCGAATGGCGGAAGCACTCGACGATTACGATAACGCCATCGCGCTGAATCCCCGTTACGCCCATGCGTTTTGCAATCGTGGCGCGCTTTTGGAGCAGCTTGATCGATTGGATGAGTCGCTGAAAAGCTACGATCAGGCAATCGCGCTCAATCCGGACGATGCGCTGGCTCATTACAATCGCGGTTCCGTTTTGCGCGCACTGGGTCAACGGGAGGAGGCGCTGGCCAGCTACGATGAAGCCATCAGGGCTGATCCGGGTTATGCCGAGCCATACTGCAATCGAGGCATGTTGCTTGCGGAAATCGGGCAGTGGGATGCGGCGTTGGCCAGCTACGATCAAGCGATTGAAAGAAATCCTGGTCTCTCTCAGGCCTACTTCAATCGTGGCGCTTTACTGCAAGCGCGACGTGAAACTCTCGCGGCGCTTGCCAGCTATGACCAAGCCATCAGGGCCAATCCCGATTACGCCGAAGCTTATTGCAATCGCGGCGCGCTGCTCATTGAATTGCGGGAGTTGTCTGCCGCGCTCGCCAATCTAGATCAGGCCATCGGTATAAAGCCCGACTTCGCCGAGGCCTACTGCAACCGAGGACTCGTGAGGGCGGAACTAAACCAATTTGACTTTGCCGTTCGCGACTTCGACCGAGCGATCGCCCTCGACCCCGGTTATCCGGAGGCGTATTACGGTCGCGCCAACGCGCTGATATTCGCCAAGGAATTGGCGGCGGCCATCGCGGACTTCGAGCACGCATTGGCTCTAAAACCGGAATTCCGCTTTCTACTGGGCATGCTTCGGCACACGAAGATGCAGGTCTGCGATTGGAGCGGTCTAGATGCAGATTTGGTGCGGATTGCCGAGGGTATCGAAATCGGCGCCACGGTGTCGCCGGCTTTCCAGCTTCTGGCACTCGTGGACTCACCTTCCCTGCATCACAAAGCGGCCCGGATATGGGCGCACGAGGAATATCCTGCGCGCAGCAAACTACCGACGCTGCTCAAACATCCGTCGGACGACAAGATACGCTTGGGATATTTTTCCGCCGATTTTCGCGATCATCCGATGACCGTTCTCATGGCGGGATTCTTCGAAGCCCACGACCGGACAAAATTCGAGGTCACCGCCTTTGCATTCGGACCGGATACGCAAAGCGACATGCGCACGCGTTTGGAGAAAGCCTTCGATCGGTTCGTCGACGTTCGCGGCAAATCGGATGAAGATGTTGCGGCTCTCGCAAGGAGTTTGAAGATTGATATTGCCGTAGATCTGGGGGGCTATACAGGCTACAACCGCACGAAGATTTTCGCCTATCGGGCGGCGCCGGTACAGGTCAGCTACATTGGT
>CAZZXZ010000056.1:0-20387 GCA_964658135.1 uncultured Acetobacteraceae bacterium
TGGTGTCAGATATGCCAGTGATCGAGACCGATAATTTCCCGGAGGCCGCGACCAACGACGTCGGGTCGACAAAAGCCTTGCTCGATTCCGACAATGCTCCTCCTGATCTGACTCAATGCGATCTCGAGCCGATCACGCGCTTGGAACGCATCCAGTCGTTTGGTTTCCTAATCGCCGTCACGAATGATTGGACCGTGACGCGAGTGTCCAGCAATTTAAAGGCCATGACGGGAATCGATCCGGTTGCCGCGTTGGGCACCGCACTCGATTTGTGGGTGGATGCCGAAGTGCTCCATGACATCCGCAATTGCCTGTCCGGGCTCGCGGGCAGTCGTGGCATCGAAAGAATCTACGGGGTGGCACTGATTGCTGGACGAGCAGCGTTTGACATAGCGGTTCATTACGCTGACCGGCTTTGTATTTTGGAAGGGGAACGCGCCGGATTGGATGATCGCATCGACGCGGCCTCCTTGGTACGCAAAATGGTGGCCCGACTCAGCACGCGACCGACAATGGACGAGTTCCATCGAGATGCCGCGCGGCAGGTGCGCATCATGACCAGCTTCGACCGGGTCATGATTTATCGCTTTGCGTCCAATGGTGACGGTGAGGTGATCGCCGAAGCTGCACGCCCCGGCATGGAAACCTTGCTTGGGCTGCATTACCCCGCTGCCGATATCCCGGTCCAAGCGCGCGCACTGTATCTGCTCAATACCTTCCGGATCATTGCCGATGTCCGATCCGCGACGGTGCCTCTGTTGGCGCCGGCGGGCGCCGCGACCGAGCCGCTCAACCTGTCGCAGGCGATGACCCGAGCGGTCTCGCCGGTTCACATTGAATATTTGAGCAACATGGGTGTCGGCGCTTCCGCGTCGATCTCCATCGTCGTAGACGGGAAGTTGTGGGGCTTGATCGTGTGCCACAACGAAACCCCGTGTCTCCCGACCTTCATCATCCGGACCGCCGCAGAGCTGTTTGGCCAGATGTATTCCATGACCTTGGAAAGCCGCCTGCGGCAATCCGCGGATCACCACGATCGCTTGGCGCGGGATGCGGTTTCACGGATGATGGCCGCAATCGCCACCAACGATGCCCTACTCCGTGATCCTGGATGGTTGCAGGACGTCACCCTGGAGATGGTCAGATGCGATGGTATCGCCATCGTCCTCAATGGCGCCGCCTCGACCAACGGTGCAACCCCGACGGCGGGCGACATCGAGACGCTCGTCAAAGTCATCGATTCGGCATCGCCCGATAAAGTTTTCGTCAGCGACAATCTCGCGTCGCTTCATGCCGATTTCGGGCGCCAGCCGCAAGCGGCGGCAGGCGTGCTCGCCATTCCGATTTCGCGCGAGTCGAGCAACTACATCTTATTTTTCAGACGCGAACAACTGCAAGACGTCAAGTGGGCGGGCGAACCTCTAAAAAATGCCGGCGGCGGCGCCACTGAACGGATATCGCCGCGCAAGAGCTTTGCCGCCTTCACGCAGTTGGTGCGGGGCACGGCCGTTCCTTTCACCTCGGCCGAGCAACGTCTGGCGGAGATGATCCGCTCCAGCATCATCGAGATCATTCTGCGCGGTGAGCAGCTTACGCAGGCTGAACAAAAGCGCACCGCGGGACGTCAAGAAATCCTCATTGCAGAACTCAATCATCGGGTTCGCAATGTGCTCTCCCTCATTCGCGGTCTCATCAGTCAAACCCTGGGCGAAGCCGGTGAATCCGCCAAATACGTGGATTCTCTCAATGGTCGCGTGCAAGCGCTGGCGCGGGCGCATGACCGAGTTACGCGCCAAAACTGGGGGCCCGGTCCGCTCAATGCCATCTTCGATGACGAGATCAACGCCTATGTGCCCACTCAGCGCGAACGGTTCGTCATCCTGGGCCCCTTCATCATGTTGCAGCCGCAGGCCTATTCGACGTTGGCACTCATCGTCCACGAGCTCGTCACCAATTCCTTGAAATACGGTGCCTTGAGCGACAACGGATCGGTGCAGGTGAGCCTGCGCGTGGTGCAGGGGGAAGGGCTTTACTTCAATTGGGCCGAAGTTGGCGGCCCGCCGGTGGCGGTCCCCACACGGCGGGGTTTCGGTTCGGTGATCATCGAACGGGTGGTGCCGTTCGATCTACGAGGTACGGCGACTGTTTCCTATCTGCCCACCGGTTTAGAGGCCGAGTTCATGATTCCCGAGCGGTATCTGGCGGCATCGGACCAGGCCTCGATCACCGTGTCGGCACCCGCACCGCCGGCACCGACGGTCACGCCCGTTGCCTCGATCAAACGCCACCCGCTCGACGGATTGAACGTGCTGTTACTCGAAGACAACTTGATCGTGGCGCTGGAAGCGGAAGATCTACTACGAGGTCTCGGCGCAGCTTCGGTCGCCCTGGTGTCATCGACGGCTGCGGCGGCCAACATTCACAACACGAGCCGCGTGGATTTTGCCGTGCTCGATATCAACTTAGGGTTCGAGTCGAGTTTCAGTTTTGCGGCGACGCTGCGGTCAGCCCGCATACCGTTCATCTTCGCATCCGGCTATGGAGAGCCGAGGGGCGATGCACTTCAACTTCTGGAACCGACCGTCACGAAACCTTATGACCGCGACTATTTGAATGTGGCGATCGAGAAAACGCTCGCGCAGAATCGAGGCGCACAAGCATAAGACGATGCGTTGCGGGCCCACGGCGAAGCTATCTATATCGTCGTCCTACGGCCTTTACCCTGTACGGGGACGGCACTGGCCGGCGGCACCAGAAAGGCATCGAAGCGTCGTTTGACGATGGCGTAGCACTCGCAAGAGGCTTTCTCCATGCCGGCTCGATCGATGACCTGCATCGTGCCACGGCGATAGGCGATGAGCCCCTGGTTCTGCATCGACTGAGCAGCCTGTGATATCGAGGTCCGGTTCACGCCCATGATTTCCGAGAGGAACTCCTGGGTGTAAGTCATCGGTTCGCCTTCCGCGCGGTCGTCCATCATGAGCAGCCAGCGAGACATTCTTTCCTCGACGGAATGAAGCGCGTTACAGCCCACCGTTTGTTGAACCTGGGACAGCAGGGTTTCTGAATAGCTCACGAATAAATCACGTATGTTGGCGCTGCACGCGAATTCCTCCTGCAGAGCCGCGATCGGGCAGCGCAGCATCGAACCCACGAGCTGCACGATGCATCGATTGAACGAGACTCGACTGTACATCGCGGCGAAGACGCCAAACGCGCCTTCGCGTCCGATGTTGGCGGTTTCGATGGCGGAACCATTCTCCATCACCGTGAGCAAGGACAGCACGGCGCCTTGCGGGAAATACGCATGTTCCAGCGTTCCCCCTGCTTCGCAGATCACTTCCCCGAGCTTCATGACGACAGGCGTCAAGTGGGTTTTGAGTCTCTGCTGCGAGTCATCTTCCAGCGCCCCCAGCAATTGATTGTCTTTTACTTGCATAGATCACGGAACTCATCCCGGCGGAGGTTTGAGGCGGTGGCGCCTGAACGCGTGTCATTGCGGACCAACCTACCCGGGTTGTCAAGAAATGAGCTGAATGTACGCCGGCGCACATAGCAGTTTCAGCCATACCCGTCCGATCAGCGGCGATGGCGAGCGACGGGGGACGGCGCGCCGTTCGGCGTGAGCCGCAGCGCGGGTCTCAACCGTGCGTACTCGCAACGGCTAGGATCCGAGGGGTTATATCCGGGCCAAACCACCACCAGGGTCTCTGCCGCCAGCGGGTCGAAGTCGGCGCGAAAATGCACGCTGCTCTTGAGCACGAGGATGCGTTGATCGACCGGTTCGACGCCAACGTGCCGCAGCATAGCCTGGTCGAGCGGCTGGCTGCGAACCGATGAAATCACGATTTTGACGTCGGCACCGCTGCCCTCCTCCACGCTCACGAGCGCCATGGGACCCAGGTTCATGCGCGCGCCCAGCGAGACGGGCCCGGTGCAAACGAGCTTGCCGTCGCCGAGCGCGTCGACCCGAAATCGCGCCTGCAACGAGCCGGCGCCGGGCCGTCCCGCAAGTCCGAGCTTGCCGCCGAGGGTGGCCTCGAAGACGCCGCCGACCCCACAGGCATGGGCGGCGGCAGCGAATGGCGCATCGGTGACGATGGCGACCACGGCGCCCCGGGCGCCGTGTCGGACCAAATCCTTGATCGGCATCGCACCGTCGCTCGCACCGCCCGCGCCTGAGTTGTCCTGCGTGTCGGCCAGAATCACGGGACGGCCGACGGTATTGGCCATGGCTCTGACGATGGCGGCATCCGGTTCCCAGACGACGTTATGGTAGCGGCTCTCGGCAGCGACGAGTTCACCGTACAACTCGTCAACGATCTCTTGGGCACACGCCGCGCTCTGCGCGTACGCCACGATACTGGGTCCCGCGTCCGGCACGTCGCTGGGCGGAAATCCCAGCGCGATATCGGCCGATAAACCGCGTGCCGCCAACTCGATCACCCGCGCGTACAAGCGCCGATTCGGCTCGAACTCGGTCGCGCCGAGATGCAGGGGTACCAAGTACTCGCCCTGACGATGCGCCTTGTACACCGGCACGCCGGCGGCGAGCTGAAGCAGCAGCGCGGCGGCGCGCGCGCCCGTCTGCGCCATGTCGATGTGCGGGTAGGTGCGATAAACCGTCAGCGCATCGGCCGCTCGCACCATTCGCGCGGAGATATTGGCATGAAGATCCAAGCTTGCCACCAAGGGGACACCAGGGCCGATAAGCGCCCGAACGCGACTGAGGATCTCGCCTTCCGCATCGTCGAATTGCCGCGACACCATGGCACCGTGCAGATCGAGATACACGCCGTCGAGCGGGCCGGCAGCCACGATCAACTCGCACAGGCGCCGCGCGATTCGCTCGAAGGCGTCGTTGGTCACGTAGCCGGCGGGCTCCGCGGAGGTCCACAGCGTGGGCACCAGTTCGGCCGAGTGCTTGGCCGCCTGAATGAAACCCTCGATCGGCATATTGATGCCGGCGACGGCCTCGATGAGCGCCGACCCTTCCGTCAAGGCCGGCCAGCCATCCGCCATCTCGAACGCGCCGTAGTCGGTCTCGAACGGCGCGAAGGTATTGGTTTCGTGTTGCCAGCCACCGATAGCAAAGCGTTTCATAACGGATAATCCTCGGGAGTCGATCCGGCGCGATGACAGCGCACACTACTGCCGTCCGGCTGCGGCCGCAAAATCTGCGGCTCGGCGCAGGCGTCGTTCGACCGGCTGCATCGTTGTCGAAAATAACACCCGCCCGGCAGGCTCAGATTGCTGCGCGGCTCGCCGACCGTCCGGGCGGGAATCTTGAGTGGTTCATGCAATCGAGGCACCGCTCCGAGCAACTGCTGGGTATAGGGATGGGCGGCCTGATCGAGAACGCGGGCGGTCGGCCCGACCTCGACGATCTGCCCGAGGTACATGACGGCCACGCGGTCGGCGATGTGCCGTACCACCGCCACATTGTGCGAGATGAAAAGATAGGTGAGGCCCAGCCGCGCTTGCAGTTCCATGAGCAGATTCAAAATCTGCGCTTGAATCGATACATCGAGCGCCGACGTCGGTTCATCGAGCACCAACAACTCCGGTGCCGACGCCAACGCGCGTGCGATGGCCAATCGCTGCCGCTGCCCGCCTGAGAATTCGTGGGCATAGCGCTCCAGTTGTTCCTCCTGGACGCCCACCCACCCGGCGAGTTCCACGGCACGGCGTCGCAACGCCGACTCGCTCATGCGCTGGGCGACCAACAGCGGTTCGGTGATGAGGCGCCACGCCTGCATACGGGGATCCAGGGAGGCTTGCGGATCCTGGAAGACCATTTGCAGGCGCCGACGCATCCGGCGCAGCTCCGCCGGCTTCAAGGAACGCAGGTCCGTCCCGTCGAATCGTACCTGTCCTTCATTTGGCTTCAACAGAGACATGACGACCTGCGCCAGCGTACTCTTGCCGCATCCGGATTCGCCCACGACGCCCACCGTCTCGCCGCGCCGCAGCTCGAGATCGACGCCGTTCAACGCATGCACGGTCATCGTAGGACGGCCGCGCCAATTCTTGCGCACCGGAAACCGCACGGTGAGGCCCTCGATGCTGACCAGCGTGCGGCAATCACTCACCGGCCTGTCGTTGCGCGTCGAATCGGCAAGACGCTCCGGCGGTGTGATCGGCAGCGCCTGAGCGAACCAGCACGCCGCATGGTGCGACCCGACATGGTCGCCATCGCCCAGGGCACGGTCGTCGCTTGGGAGCGCACCATGGTTCGAGCCATTGCTCGACTTGGAAAAAGGCGGCGGCTCCGTGCAAATGCCCTCGCTCCGGTCGCAACGTGCGCGAAATCGGCATCCCGTCGGCGGCTTCAACAGGCTGGGTACCGTTCCCGAAATCGAGCGCAGGGGCGCGCCGGGAACGCCGGACTCCGGCAAGGAATTCAGCAAGGCTCGGGTGTACGGATGCAGGGGTCGGCACAACACATCCCGCGTCGCGCCGCGCTCGACGATCTGACCGGCATACATGACGTAGACCCGGGTGCACAGTTGGGAGACCACGGCGAGATCATGCGTGATGAACAACACCGACGTGCCGCGCGCCCGGGCGCGGTCGCGAATCAAGGCCAAGACTTGCGCCTGCACCGTCACGTCGAGGGCCGTGGTCGGTTCATCGGCAATCAACAGCTGCGGATTGCAGGCGAATGCCATGGCGATCAGCACGCGTTGACGCATGCCGCCGCTGAGTTCGAACGGATAGCTGCGCATCACTCGCGCCGCGTCCGATACCTGCATTTCCGACAGCAGCGTCAGGGCCTGCGCCGTTGCCGCCGATCGATCCATCCGCTCATGCCGGCGCAACACCGCGCTGATCTGGCGGCCGATGCGAAGGGTCGGGTTCAGCGCCGACAGCGGTTCCTGAAACACCATGGAGGCGCGCTTGCCGCGCATGTGCCCCATGGCCTGCGCCGACTCGGCGAATACATCGTGGCCGACCAGCGCGATCGAGCCGCCGACGATCCGGCAGGCTTTGGGCGGCAACAGCCGAATCGAGGCCATGGCGGCCACCGACTTCCCGCTGCCGGATTCCCCCACCAGTGCCACGATCTCTCCCGGCGCGACCTCCACCGATACGCCGTCGAGCGCTCGAACGGCACCACGGTACGTCGAGAATTCCAGACTCAGGTCGCGAATCGAGAGAATGGATGGTGGCGCCATGCGCTAGCGTCCGCGCAAGCGCGGATCGAGCATTTCGCGCAGTCCGTCGCCGAACAGATTGAAGCCCATGGCCGTCACCAGAATCGCGAGGCCGGGAAAGGTCGGATACCACCATTGGTCCAGAAAATACGCGCGACCGTTGGCGACCATGGCCCCCCATTCGGCGGTCGGCTGCTGCGCGCCCAGACCGATGAAGCTCAAGGCGGACACCGCCAGTATCGCAAGGCCGATATCGAGCGTGGCCTGCACCACGATCGGCGCCATGCTGTTCGGCAGGATGTGCCGCCACACGATGTGCCGGGGCGAACTGCCGAAGCTGACGGCCGCCCGTACGTAGGCACGGTCGCGCAGCGTCAGCGCCTGGGCGCGCGCCAAGCGCACGTAGAAGGGGGTACGAACGATCGCGATGGGCACGATGGCGTTGATGAGGCTGGGACCCAGGGCAGCGGCGAGCGCCATCGCCAGAATGAACGACGGGAATGCGAGCAGCACATCCATGCTGCGCATGATGCTGGAATCGACCCAGCCGGCCGACAAGCCCGACAACGCACCGATCGAGGTGCCGATACTCATGGAAATGGCCACGGTGACGATCCCGGCAGTCACCGATGCGCGCGATCCCCAGATGACGCGTGAGAGGAGGTCGCGGCCCACCTCATCGGTGCCGAACCAGTGGCGCCAATCAGGCGCCGCCAAGCGCACCGCGAGGTGCAGTCGATTCGGATCATACGGCGCGAGCAGCGGCGCCAGAATCATCATGAGAACGACCGCCACGACGATGCCGAGCCCGAGCACGGTCAGCGGACTGCGGGACAATCGATACCAGGTATACCGCCAGTCGACTCCGGACCGCGGCGGCACCGCGGGCCGCGCGAGCGCTGATGCAGGCCGCATCAACCCACCTCGCGAATCTGCGGATCGAGCAGCATGTAGCTCAAGTCCACCGCCAGGTTCAGGATGACGTAAGCCAGCGAGGCGATCACCGCAAAACCCATGATGGACGGAAAATCCAGGAAGCTGATGGACTGTATGACGTAATTCCCCATTCCGGGCCAGGCGAATATGGTTTCCGTGAGCACCGCGCCGTAGAGAAGATCGCCAAACGCCAATCCCAGCATGGTAACGGACGGAATCATCGCGTTGCGCAGCGCGTGCCTGAGAACGATCGCGGCGGGAGACAGCCCGCTCGCCCGCGCGGTGCGAATGTAATCTTCCTGCAGCACCTCGATCATGGCCGATCGGATCTGGCGCATGATGATGCCGAGGTTCACGAACCCTAACGTGAATGCGGGCAGGGCCAGGTGCGCCAAGGCATTGCGCCACGTCGCCCACTGACCCGCGAGCAGCGCATCGACGGTGAACAGGCCGGTCACCTGTGGCGGCGCCGCCAGACCTTCCGCGAGCCGACCGGTACCCGGCAAGATCCCGAGCCAGTTATAGAATAGATCCAGCAACAAAAGGCCCAGCCAGAACGCGGGCATCGAAATGCCGATCACCGACAGGGCCCGCGCTGCCTGATCGATCCACGTGTCCTTATGGACGGCGGCAAGGACGCCCAGCGGCACCCCGGCCAACACGGCCAACAGCAGCGCGGCCATCGACAATTCGAGCGTCGCGGGAAAGAAGCGTCGGATGTCTTCACTGACGGGTCGTTCGGTGCGGATCGAGACCCCCAGATCGCCGTGGCTCAACTGGGTTAGATAGCCGAGAAATTGTGCCGGTAGGGGACGATCCAGACCGAGCACGTGGCGCATGTGCTGCACGGTCTCGCGGCTGGCGTGCTCACCCGCCATGAGACGCGCCGGATCGCCGGGAATGAGCCGCGACACGATGAAGGTGACGACGATGACGCCGAAGAGGACCAAGATGGCCAGCGCGAGACGTCGGCCGAGAATGTGCAGCAACGACATGCGCGGCTAGTCGTAGCGGTTCACGGCGATTTCCACATGTTCTCGAAATCGAACACCTGCAGCAGCAGCGGATTGTAAACGTAGCCGTGGACATTGGAACGCATGGCCACTTCGTAGTTCTTCTGCGACAGCAACACATAGGGCGCGGCTTCCACGGCGATACGCTGTGCCTTTTGGTACAGGCGCATGCGCTCCGGCACATCGCCCGACGTCAGAGCGCGGCGTATCAACTGATCGACTTCGTCGTTCTTGTAAAACGCGCGGTTGCCGGAGAGTCCGAACAGGCGCGAGTCCACCCAGTAATTCAAGTACTGCGATGGATCGGCGAAATCCGGCGCGTAGTTGCCGATCGCGATATCGAATTCGCCGCGGTCGACCATGTCGCGCATCGTCGTATAAGAGTATTCCTTGAGCTCCAAGTCGACGCCGATATCGGCAAAATTCTGCTGCAGCACCAGACCGACGGTCTCCCACGTCGGATCGGTCTTCGCATACAAATAGCTGAGCTTCAGATGCTGCACGCCGGCCTGCGCCAGCAAGGCGCGCGCCTTGGGCGGATCATAGCGATACTGCAGCACGCCGTCGTCGTGCCCCCAGAAACCCTCGGGAACGATGCCGCGCATCTGTTTGCCCTTGCCGAGCAGCACGCCGTCGATGATCCCCGAATAGTCGATTGCATAGGACAGGGCCTGGCGTACCAACACGGCGTCGAGCGGTCGCCGGCGATTGTTGAAGAACAGATAATCCTGTCGAAAGCTCGGCTCATCGATAACCGTGATCCCGGGTTTCCTGCGCAAGACGTCCACCTGGTCGGGCGAAACGTCTTCGATCAAATCCAAGTCGCCTTTCTCCAGTTCGAGCCGCCGCACCGAAGCCTCTTTGATGATCTTGATCACGATGCGCTTGAGTCGCGGCACGGGTCCCCCGAAGTAGGGATTCGGCTCGAGCACGATCTGCTGGCCCTTCTCCACACTCGCCACACGGTAGGGACCGCTGCCCAAGCTGTGGGTCGCGAGATACCCTTGCGCCGAATCATTATCCACCGCGTACGCCATCACGGCCGGATCGACGATGTCACCGGCACACGCGGCCATCGACGCGAGAAACGGCGCGAACGGATACTTGAGGATGAAACGCACGGTCTGCGGATCACGGACCTCGATTGCGCCGATGGCCGGATAATCCTCGTTGGGGCCTTTGGCGATTTCGAGCAAGCGCTCGAAGCTGAACTTCACGGCGGCGGCGTCCACCTTGCGTCCATCGCTGAAATGATGGCCAGTCGCCAATACGAAGTCCCACACCTTGCCGTCCGCGTCCACGCTCCATGAGCGCGCCAGCCCGGGGGCAACGGCCGCCGTCGCATGGCCGTCCACGATCGCGAAATCGACCAGCGTTTCGTACGTTTTGCACGCCACGGTCAGGCTGTTGTTCGACTGGGCGACATGCGGATCCAACGTGTCCGGCTCGGTCGGCTTGCCGATCATCAACGTGTTCAGATCCGCGGCCGCCGCTGCATTCCCGCAAGCGACGAGCAGCCACACCAGAGCGGCGAAGAGACCGCGCAATTCTGTGGATTCTACGATCGAAATTCCTTCGACTCCGGTTACCCGACAGCGCCCCAGGTCGCAGGCCCTCGTTACCGCCACTGAACAAGTTGCATCAAATCAGAAAATCATGATCTTATCCATTCATTCAAATCGACGTCACGCGGAGCCTTCATGAATTCGGCCGAGGTTTTCGAAGGCTATATCGATCGCTCCTGGCGATTTCTCGCAGAATTGCAACGCTCGGCCGGCATGGAATTCGTCGTCGGGAAACGCGACGGGTGGTACATCTGGAACCTCGAGGGGACGCGCCGCGTCCTGGAATGCGCCAACTCGGGCGGTGTGCACGCCCTGGGACATCGTAATCCAGAGATCCTGCAGACTCTTCTCGATGCGCTGGGCCGGTTCGACGCGGGCATGTGGACCATGCCGACCATCGAAGCATTGGATTTTCAAGATGCCGTTCAAGCCAATCCGCCGTCGCCCGGGATTTGTCGCACCGTGCTCAACTTGAGCGCCAGCGACTCGATCGATCTGGCCATCATGTTCTCCTTCCGCGTCACCGGACGCCGCAAAGTGCTGGCCTACTCGCACGGTTATCATGGCCACAGCGGCTTCGCCGCGCTGGTCACGGGTTCCGCAGACGAAGGCCTGTTCGAGCATTACGCCCTGCCCACCGAGCACAGCGTTTTTTTCGGCGACTACGGCTCGCTCGCCTCGATCGAACAGCGCATGGGAGCGGATTGCGCGGCGCTCATTCTCGAGCCCATGAATTATGAGACGTTTGAGCCGGCGCCAAGGGGGTTTCTCGAAGGGGTCGCCGAGCTGTGCCGCAAGAACGGCAGCCTGCTCATCATCGACGAAACGCGCACCGCGCTCGGCCGCTCGGGACGACTGTGGATGACCTCGCAGTATGCTGTCGAGCCCGACATGGTGATCCTCGGGAAGGGTCTCGGCGGCGGCTTGTATCCGGTCAGTGCGCTGACGACCACCCGGACAATCTACGACGAGTGCATGAACTCCAGGCGCTGGGGTTTCATGAGCAGCATGGCGGGAAGTCCTGTCGGTGCCCTCGTGGCCAGCAAGGTATTCGAGATGGCGCAGCGACCGGCGTTGCTCGAGAACGTCGAGCGCCTCGAACGTGACATCACCCAACACTTTCACGATCTCTGCGAAACGTATCCAGATGTATATCGATTCGCGTGGGTCAAAGGCGGCATCGTCGCGCTGGGTCTCGTACAAGAATCGGCGACGCGCACCATCCGAGGCGAACTTTTCCGCCGCGACGTGCTTTGCCACAGTGTGTCGACCATTCAGCCCGCAGTCGTCAAATTCTTCCCGTGCCTGACGAGCGACGCCACGGTGGTCGCCGGCATGACGGGCGCGCTTGCGGACTTCGCGCTGCACCAGCGCCGCCTGTCGCCGGTCGGCGCCACGCGCTAATCAAAGCCACGCCTGCTGGGTCAGCAACGTGGTGTCTTTGGGCGCAAACCAGTTAGCTTGCGAGACTTCCGGGTACACTCGTCTTCAACAGTATGCGTAAACCATCCCGGTTATTGAGTGTGTCGCCGTGATCTGGTCACCTCGCTCGTGAACGTTGGTCTCATCGAGGGTTTTTTCGGTAGGCCGTGGGACTGGCCGGCGCGGCATGACACCCTCGACTTTCTACGCGACTCGGGATGCCAATTCTATATCTACGCGCCGAAAGCCGATCCGTTTCTGCGCCGACGCTGGCGTGAACCGTTACCCGACGATACGCTGCGCCAACTATCGGAGCTTTGCGCGCACGGCACAGCCAGCGACGTTTCGGTCGGAATCGGATTGACGCCCTTCGAGATCTACCTTAACGACGGGGAGGACGCCCGAGCCTGCCTCCGCTCCAAAGTTCGGCAGATCAATGACACCGGGGTGCACACGCTATGCATTCTGTTCGACGATATGCGCGGCGATGTCGACGGATTACCCGCTCTGCAAGCGGCGGTGGTCGATGACGTGTGCGCTTGGAGCAACGCTCGTCAGTTCATGGTTTGTCCAACGTACTATTCTTACGATCCCCGACTGATCAAGGAATTCGGACCGCCTCCCCACGCCTACTTACGCGATCTGGGACAGCTCTTGGACCCGAGGATCGACATCTTTTGGACCGGGGAAAACGTCATATCTCACGGTTATTCCGCGGAACATCTGCTCGACGTGGCCACGGTACTGAGACGAAAACCGTTCATTTGGGATAATTCCATTTCCAACGATTCCAAAGCACGCACAAACCATCTTTACCTGGATCCTTCGATTGATGGCTGGGACCTACCCGCCGATCTGGTGAGAGGTCTGGCGATCAATCCCATGAATCAAGCGTATCTGACGAGAATCGCTTTACGAAGGTTACTCGAACTGTTTGTGAAGGGGCGTCGGGCAAACGAGGAGTCGGTCATTGCGGCGGATTTCGTTCAGGGCTCTGACGAACCGATTTCCTCGATGCAATTCAAGGAGGATTGCTCGCTGATGCAGGAAGCCGGGCTCAACGGTATGGGCGAAGACCGTCGACGTCGGCTCCTAGCTCGTTACAATTCAGCGCACTCGAATCCCTACGCCCGAGACATCGTCGCCTGGTTGCGAGAAGAATATCGTTTCGATCCCCAATGCCTGACGAGTTGAGGACGCGGCTGACCATACATGGACATGGTCAGGACTCGAAAAACGGCGTTCCTAGTGATTCTCGAACTGCCGCAGCATGCTGTATTGGATTTCGTCTCTCGAGATCGAGGGGCCTATGCCCGTGTTGTGATAGTAAAGGGATTTCAAGAAAGCTAAATCGCCGGCGGTTATCGCCGCCGGTTTTTGACGTGCGCCACACTGCGCCGACATCAGGTCGAGAATACTCGGCAGAGGATCGCAATGGTCCGGCGATTCCGTCACCGACAAGGTCAACATCGCCAAGTAATCAGCGATGGTTCCGATCGGGCTGCCAGCGACTTTCGTGGTGTCGACGACGAGGATGACGATACCGATGCCTATCCCACTTCCGCTACCCCCGCCCAGACGCGTTCCTAAAGAACCTGTTCCCACATAATTCTGCGTGACCCGAGGCCAAATCGGCAAAACGTCGAGCCCCACGAACTCCACATCGGAATTCAAAACCACCGACCCTCCCCTCGTGGTCAAGTACCAGCCCTGAATTGCGTGATCGCCCTTGTATTCGATCAGCCGTTTCATACTTCCCGCGTAACGAGTGCGAAAGTAAACCGACGCCCATTTGACGACGTCATCCAGTCTTTCCTGCGGGTTGCTCGTAAAAAGTATCTGCACATTGGTTTTGCAGTTCAGATCAGGCCCCACAGGCGCGCCAACATACGTAGCTAGCGCGCGGAGCCGCGCTGTTACGAAAGCGTTGTAGCCGGGGTCGAGCCCAACGGTCAACGGACAAATACTCTGTCTGCCGCCACGCCAGCGCGCGAGATTACCCGTCGTGCCGGTATTCACGTAGTTGACGGTGCCATGGTGTTCGATGAATTGGTACAGGCCATCGCCGGGATCGCCGGATAATTCAGCGGCGGAAGGCGGACTGGGAGGCGTCACGGCCACCTCGGAAGCCGCGGGCCCATTGGACACGCTTTGTGCGACCAGGCTCGTTTTCGCCGCAGCGAGTGAGCCCACGGTCATCAAGAGCACTGCGAGCATGCACCGCAACAGTCCACGTGACCGGCTGTGAGCCGCTGACGAATCGGGAACCACCATGCGATTCATGCGTGCCTAAGCTCCCGCTAGAAGCTGCCTGTGCGTTACGCCCACGGCCGGACATTGCTTTGAAATAATTTTGACATTACGCTCGGATTTAGGAATGCGCAATAGATCGCGGCTGATCGCACAGCATCTGGCAATCGCACGGCACGCTCTCGGAAAAGACAACAGTTGCTGAAGGCCGGAAAATTGCTTCCCTTCGCAATGTGACAATCGATACGCGCTTCTTGGCGAAAGAATTGGTCCCGTCTTCCTAACGTACCGCCGGATCCATTACGATTTATGGCGAATGCAGCCGGGCCAAAGATCGGGCGCGTGCACCTCGAGGTGTTAGCGCCTCCGTTCACGTCGATTGGAGCGCTGCAGAGACCTTTCACATGGGTCGCACCTGCCTGGTATGCTGGGAGTGAAAGCCGCGAGGACGCCATTGCGTGAATGCCATGAAAAAAATCGTGTTCAGCCTGATTCAGCCGGCAACGCTGGCGGTGATCGTGTTGTTCTGGGCCGAGGCCCCCGCGTCTTTGCTCGAGAAGGCCTGGTTGGTCACCGCAATAAGCGTGGCGACGTTGGCCATGGTCCAGATGCTGGAGTTCGTCAACGAGCGGCATGTCGGTTGGCGTCTGAACATTCGTGAGTTCCTAACCGACCTCTTCTATGTGATTTTGTATTTCGCCGTGATCGTCAAGCTCGAAACGAAGCTGGCCGAAGAACCATTGGCCTCGGCCAAACACGCGCTCGGCTTCACCACCGATTGGGCCATGCATCTCCCCTTCGTCGCACAAGTCGCCCTGGCGATGTTCTTGGTCGAGTGCGGCCAATATTGGCTGCATAGACTGATGCACAATTCATTTTTGTGGTGGACCCACGCTCCGCACCACCATATCACTCAGCTGAATGCGGCGAAGGGTTTGGTCGGCAACCCGCTCGAACTGTTTCTGGTCTCCCTCAGCGTGCTCGCGTTATTCGACTTGCCGCTCAATGCGGTTTTCTGTGCGTACAACCTCATCGGTGCCGTGGCGGCTTTCGCTCATGCCAATGTGCGCTTCGACACGCCGCGTTGGTATGCGTACTTCTTTACGACGGTCGAGCCGCATAGCCTGCACCATTCGGTGCGCTTCGAAGAAACCCGTTGCAACTATGCCAATGCGCTGATCATTTGCGATCGTATATTCGGTACCTTTCGGCAAGGCGAATCGGAATTCGTGGGCCAGGACGAGCGCAAGCGCTTGTTGATCTCGCAACAGTTCGTGTTCCCGCTTCGACCTTTGATAGCCATGTTCAAAGGGCACTCCGGCAAATCGGCGTCGGTGTCGGCGTCGGCGTCCGATTGACCGGCGCGCGGCTTCACAGCCGACCGCCAGAAACTATCGTTTTTTTCCGCGGTGGCAGTGCGCCAAGGTATCCGCGAGATCAAACCTCGAAACCGTTCCGGCATGATAGTCCGTCAACCATATCGCGCCTTCGCCAATTCCCATCGAATCCCCGCCGGGTCCCTTCCACTGACAAAGCAGTGTCGCGGTGGCGCCGTCCACGACAGATAGCGGTACCTTCCAAACCGTCGTCCAGACCATGCCACCGCCAAAGGTGATGTCGCCGCCGTGCCCCGGCGTACTCAAGGCGATGGTCTTCGTGGCTTTGTTCGTTTTGACGTCGACGCGCGTCAGCGATCCGTTGCCTTGATTGAGTGTCCAGACCGCTCCTGCACCGGCCGTCAAAAATCGAGGGCCCGGCCCGGTTCGAGCTGTCGCCGCCACCACGCCCGTTACGGAGTCGACCGCTGTGATCTCGGACCCATCGGCGCGGGTCACCCAGACCCGGCCATCGTCGTAGAACGGGTTGTATGAGCCGGGAGGTACCCGGATCGTCTGACGGACCGAACCGGTGACCGGGTCGATTCGTGCGAGCGAACCGTGTTTGTCGACGACGAGCCAAATGCTGTCAGGACTCGCCGTCACTCCGCCTTCGGCCGCTGCAGGGCCTACCGGGAATACATTCACGAGACTGTTCGATTCGAGATCCACCTTGGCCAGCCTCTGACTAGGGCCGCATAGGGGGATCCAGAGACTACCAAAGCCGATTGCCAATCCCGCGCAGGGCTCGCCGGGCAGATTCACGGTCGCGACCCGCTCATTCGTCTTCGTGTCGATCTTGTGTACCGCGAAGGGGCCGGTGCTTCCGACCCAGACCGCCCCGGGCACGATGGCGACCCAGTCGGCCGTCTTGCCAAGGTGAATCGTCGCGGTATTTTTGAGTTCACTGATCGATCGCCGAGTAGTCGCTTTCGCTGCGTGCCCAGAAGCCGCACTCGCACCTCCGCTCGCGACCAAGGTCATGGCGACGAACACGGCCGCAGATTTGAAACACATCCCTTTGAACACAGAATCCTCCGATAAGCCGGGTAAGCAACGCCTTTTGAACGACATCGACGCGCCGCGTTCGTCATCGCCGCGCCCGAGGATCGTCGATATCTCGCGGGGTGGCAATGGCGCGCATACGCGCGTTTAGAAACCGCGTCCGAGAATTCCTCCGCCGGTAAAACGGGGGCCGAAGGCGGCGGTGGGGCAACCCGGCGGCTTCATTTCAGGTCATTTGTCAGATACGGCAGCAGCAAACCCTGCTCGCTACCGGCGATGAAAGGGCGGCCGGCGGGAAACAAGCTCGGAATATTCACCACCTGCAATAGTACCCACAGTCGCATGAAACGCTCGCGGTAGCGCACCCGACTGCCACGTTTTTCCAAAATCGCATTGTTGCCTTTCAAGAAGGGACGCAGTGCCGCGCCCACCGAGCTGTTGTTTTTGAAGCCTGCGAAGCGAATGAAAGAATCGGTGGAGGTCTCTTCATCTTCCCGGATGGCGGTGGCAAAGAGCACGCGCCGTTGTGCCGGCGTCGCCGATTCCAGGATCAGTTCACCACGCCGGCTCACCTCGGCGAGCAGTGCCGAAAACGCGCGTTTGAGTTCCTCTTGCCCCAATCGTCCCGGCGTCGATTGTGTCCACAAGTGATAGGCGAGCTGTTGCTGGTCATTCGGCGACTCTCCGGCCAAGGCAAAAATTGCGTGCAGAACGTCGGTAGACAATTCGCGCTTACCGCGCGCGAATTGCTCCTTGAAGAATTTCGCCATGTCAGCTCGTGGGATCGGCCCCACATCTAAAATCGTCGCGGACTGGTAAAAATGACTGGGCTCTGCGGTAAACAGTTCGAGCATCGAGCCCCGGGCACTGCCGGCGAAAAGGTAAGCTACATGGGTGTGACGCTGGATTTCCGCGCGGAGCACCCCGAGCAAGTGACGCGCCTCGCGCTCCTCAAGATTCTCGACGATTTCCTGGAACTCATCGAAGAACACCACCAGCTGCCGCCAGCGACTCGCCCGCTCGATGGCGTCCATGGCGCGAATCACGGTGGAGGCCTTTGGCTTACTCCGGGCACTCACCGATAAAATGCCGTGCAAGCTCAGATTCACTTCGCCGATGAACGCGAGCGCCTCTTTCAGCGGTTCGGGCAGGTGCTTGGTGAGTGCTCGATGCGATTCGAGCGTCGTCGAGAGCCGCAGCAGCAGCCGGTCGATGAAATCCTCTACGGAGTCGAGCCCCCGCAGATCAACCGCCACCAGCACCCGATCCGGCCGGCTAAGCGTATGCTCGACCAAGCTCGATTTTCCCATGCGCCGCTCGCCAAGTAGAACGATTCGCCGCTGATGAGCGGCCGCCTCTAGTACGCTCGATTCGAGCTGTGGGCGCGAACAGAATGGTTTGCCCGGGATCAACACCTGGCCATATACGAAGGGATTGGGGATCGTCGCGGCGGTACTCATGGCATCGCATACTGTTAGATTTAGCACTAATTAGTGCTAATTTTAACACTAATGTGTATTAAATGACCACAGGTGTAATCGTCTGAAAATCGCACCAATCTGCGAATTCTCGATCGAGCAGCGGGTATCGGACGCGCCCTGTCCGCGTCGACTTAGAACAGTGACGCCGACAGGGTGATGATGAACGAGCGCGGTTCGAGCAGGTTGTAGGTTGCGCCGCTGGCATACAGTGCCTTGCCGGTGGTCGGGTCCAGGGGACCCTTGTTGGCCAGCAACGTCGTGGCGCTGTCGAAGGTCAGCGCATGCTTGTTGGTCAGGTTGAACAAGTTGAATTTCAACTGCGGCTTGGTGAACCAGGACGCAAAGTCGGGGAGCCGCCAGCCGGCGTTAAAGTCGAGCGTGGTGAAGCCGCCCGCCTGCTCGGTGTTCATCCAATCGGCCCAGAACGCGCCGCGATACCTCGCGTCGAGGTTTGCCCACAGCGGCCCCTGGTCATAGCTCAGGCGCAGGAACGCGGTGTTCTTCGGCGTGTCGAGGAACGTTTTGCCTCTCACGGGATAATAGCCATCGCCGATCGAATCGAGATCGGCTGCGAAGATCGACTTCGTATAAGCATAGGAACCGTAGAGGGTCACGGAGTCGATGATCTTGTAGCTGGCTTCGGCATTCACGCCGCGCTGATGCAGTTCCGGGACGGACAGATAGATCGTCTCGGAAGTGGCCTCGTCGAAGCCCGAGACCTGCTTGTTCTTCAGATTGGACGCGTAGGCATCGATGCTGGCCGAGATGCCCTTCCCGTAGTAGCGCCAGCCCAGATCGACGGTTTCCGAGGTTTCCGGCTGATTGGTGGCGATGGCCGCCAGCTGCGCCGGCGTGATGTGGCTAAACGCCGCTTCGCTCGGGTTGGCCTCGTAGTACTGCAACACCGCGGCGTTCTGCAGCACCGCCCCGTTGATCGGTGCACGGAACGTACGGCCGTAGCCCGCGTAGAACTGGTTCTGATCGTCCAGCTTGAACTTGACGCCCGCCGTCGGAGTGAACTTGCTGTACGTGTCCGACGCATAGCCGCCGAATTGCTGCAGATAGCTCGGTCCTCCGGTCGCTCCCGAGTACTCGTAGTCGAAGCCCGTGCGCTTTTCGGTCGTATAGGCGCCGCCGGCCGTCAGCGTCCACTGGTTCGTGGGCGTCCAGGTATCCTGCAGGAATCCTCTGTACAGGGTGCTCTTGGTGTATTCGTTATAAAGGAACTGCGGACCGCCGGTGCCGATGTAGGTGAGGTTGTTTGCCGGGTTCTTCATGAAGATGTCCACTGGATCGCCCCCCACCGTGCCCGTGAACGGGTAGTTCTGCTCCTGACGCGGCGAATCGACCCAGAACCCGGCTTCGAGGCTGTCATCGCGGCCGAGCTGTTGAATCACCTTGGCAATGACGCCCGGACGCCACGTATAGCTTCGCGACAATGCGTACACCAGGGCCTTGCCGCCGATCGTGCCGTTGTTGTCGACATCCTGATTGGTGTAGGCATACCTGCCGTCATTGCCCGCCGCCGTGGTTTCGGTAAAGGTGGTGCCGGCGCCCCCGCCGCCGCCGCCATATTGAAAATAAGGAACGATCGACAGCCGCGTCGTCGGGGTCAGGTGGAACTCGCCGTCCAGGCTGGCGAGGTAGCTGTCGAACGGATTGCTGTGAAGTCTCCAATAGTTCGTGTCCGTCGGCGTCAACAGGGTGGTGTCGTAATTCTGGTAGTAGTTGGCATTGGCCTGTGCCTTCGACAACGTCTCGTAGCCGTATTTCAACTCGTGGTTGTACTGGACCGAGCCCGAGATGGAGGCGTCATCGTTGATCGTCAGGATGGTCTTGGCGTCTGCTTTCTGCACGTTGGCGTTGCCGTCGCCGCGCCACAGATCGACCTGATTGTGCGAGAACGACACCCAGGAACGCAGCGGGCCCGTATCCCCCGTCTGCAGGCGGAGGAATTCACGCTGATAGCTGTGGCTGCCGCCCGAGAAGCTCAAGTCGGCTTCCGGCGCGTGCGCGGGGTCGATGGTCGCCCAGGCAATCGTGCCGCCGGCTGCCCCCGCCACCGGCTGGTCGACATCCGGATAGCCCTGCAGCAGTGTGATGTCACCGATATTCTCGGTATCGCCGTACTCGGTCGGATAGACGCGGTAGTTGCCGCTGTCATTGATCGGCGCGCCGTTCA
>CAZZXZ010000057.1:0-20036 GCA_964658135.1 uncultured Acetobacteraceae bacterium
CGCCGCCACCGCCGCCAGTACGCTCCTGGGCCTCGTTCACCTTCAGCGCTCGCCCGTCGACATCGTGGCCGTTCAAGGCCTGCATGGCGCGCGCAGCGTCTGCGCTTGCCATTTCAACGAAGCCAAAGCCGCGGGGCCGACCGGTGTCGCGATCATTGATCAACGCAACCGACTGTACAGCGCCATGCTTTTCGAACAGCGCACGCACCGCGGACTCGTCCATTGAGAACGGGAGATTGCCAACATACATTTTCGTCATGTGAAGAATACCTACTACAAAAGAAGCTATCGGCCGGTCACATAAGCCCGAATTTCGAGCATAGTGCCAGCCACCTGGATCGAAGAAACCTGCTTTGTGGGTTGTGGTCAGAGAGACGCCGGAGCGGCGCGGTGACCAGAAACGGACCAAGTAGAAATGATCGAGCCGATCCTGATAATACAGGAATTCGCCCGATAGCAAGAACTTTTGTTGCGTATTCTTTTGACGGGGGTGTCCGGCTCAGGCGGCTGTCCAAGTCGAGAGGATCGCCGGTTTGGCGCGGTGCTTGCTCAGCAAGCCCGGGGCTGAGAAGTATGAGCGGCGGCGTAATCCTGCCGCGCTGCAATAATCGGCCGCCAGCGCGGCTTCGCGCGAACCATGATTGACCATCACGAATAAGCCGCCGGCATTCAGGTTGCGGGCGACCCGAGCGAAGAGTTCACGGGGTTCGAGTAATGTCAGGGGTAGGCGCCACGCCAGAATGGCGGCCGGCGTCACGAAGGGGAACCACGCCGTGATGACATCCGCCGGCATCTCGTGGTCTCGATAGTCCAGCACCACGAAGCTCGCGTCGGGGAAATCGGCGAGATATCCAGATGCATAATCGATTCGAGCATGGCCGTCCCTGAACAGCCGGTGTCCTTCCACCTCCACGCCGGTGATCCGCTTTGGCGCGAAGAAGGCCTGCAAGGTCGCGGCGTACCAGAAGCTCGCACATCCGACATCGCAAAGCACCCCGCCCGACGGCGGCGTCGCCGCCGCGGCGCTCCATGCCCTATCGAGCAAATCGAGATATTCGTAATTGTTGAGGGCCGTAGCCTGGTTCATTCGAAGCTCGAACTGCACCTGGTAACGGCTGCGTAAGGCGGCTATTCTTTGTGTCTGTTCGGCGGTCAAGCCGGCCAGACGAAGGGCGGGTGTTTCACGAACCGTGCCGCGCGACCAGCGCACTCGCTCGGAGACTCCGTACCAAAACAAGTGGCGCAGAGAGCGTAGCCGTTGCAGGAAAGAGTACACCGATGAAATGCTATGCGGGACGGGCGGCAGCGTCGAGGGGTCGTGAGCATTGTAGATGCGATTAGAGTTTCTGCGCCCCAACTACTTGTTGACCTGGCTTGGCCTGTGCGCCCTGCGTTGTTTGGAGTTGCTGCCTTTTCCGGCGCAGCGCGTGGTGGGCACGGCGCTCGGCATGCTCATTCGAAGACTGCCATTGGCCTATGTGCGTATTGCCGAGCGCAACATCGAATTGTCCCTGCCGGAACTTTCCGCAGGACAGCGCGCCGCATTGCTCAACCGGCATTGTCAAAGCCTGGGGATGGGCTTGTGCGAGACGGCTACGACCTGGTGGAGTAGCGATGCCAGGGTCAACCGGTTGGCCGACGTTCAAGGTTTGGGTCATTTGCAGGCCGCTCTCGCCAAAGGCCGCGGCGCCATTTTGATCGGCGGCCACTTCACCACCATCGAGATCGCCACGCGCATCTTGGGAACGGTGGTCCCTCTCAACCTGGTGTTTCGCACCACGAAAAATGCGCTGTTGTCGCATACCATGTATCAAGGTTTCGCCCGCCACGGCAAACCGATTCCCCACGATGACATCAGAGCGATGGTGCGCGCGCTGAAGAACAACGAAGCCGTGTGGTACGCGCCCGATCAAAGCTACCGCAACAAAGGCGCCGCCATGGTGAATTTTTTCGGCATTCCGGCCGCAACCACCACGGCCACTTCACGGCTCGCACGCATCTCGGGGGCCGCGGTGTTGACTTACTTTCCCGAACGTCTGCCCGGACTTGCGGGCTATCGAATGGTCATCGGGCCGGCCTTCGAGAATTTCCCGAGCGGCGATGCGATCCAAGATGCCGAGCGGTTCAACGTGCTGCTGCAGGCGCAGATTCGCAAGATACCGGAACAATATCTGTGGATGCATCGACGCTACAAGGGACTAAGCGCCGACTATCCGGACTATTACGGCCGCGATTCACGCGCGCGCTGAGCCACCGTGTCGGCTTTAGCCGCCAAGGCAGCGCGCAACGTCGTGCCGCGACGCCTTCATGACTCGGGAAACGGCGGTCGCAAGGCGCGCGTGCTGAGTGCCGATTTATCCGGATGCCGCGCACGCGCTGCCGTCACGTCGGCCGCCACCAGCGCCGGCGGCCCTGCCAGTTTGCCGCGGTCGCTGGCTAGATAGCTCAGCACCGCCGCCACGTCGGTCTCACTCAGGCCCGACTGCGCCGGCATCACGCCGCGGTAGGCTCCGCCGGCTACTTTGAGTTCGCCCATCAACCCGGTGGTGACCACCATGATCAAATAGTCGCGGCCTTCCGGCAGTTTCCCGAAGGCCACGATCTGCTCGTGCAGCGACGGAAACGAGCCGGGTATGCCGGCCGCTTCCCGCCCATGGCACACGGCGCAGCGGCTTGCGAAGATCGTCGCGCCCGGGCCGGCCTCGTCCGCCAAACCGGGCGCTGCGCAAAGCGTCAGCCAGAGGACCCACCACCAGCTACTTCTGTTCAATGCCGCAAAAGTCATGCCGACGAAAGTGTACGTGAACCGTTGCCAGCTGAATACTCCTCGCTGGCAACAGGTATATTCGCCGTATGAACTTCGCACAGGTCGCCTTTTATCTGCGGCATGCCGAGTTCGCCGATGTGCCGGCGCTCGAGGCGTTGATTGCGCGGTCGGCGCGCGGGCTGAGCCTTGCCGACTACCGACCGAGTCAGGTCGAAGGCGCCTTACGCGGCGCTTTCGGCGTGGATACGCAGCTACTCGAGGATCGGACCTACTTCGTAGCGCAAGAAGGCGGTCGTATCATCGGCTGTGGCGGCTGGAGTTTTCGCTCCACGTTGTTCGGCGGCGATGCCCGCCCCGGCCGCGATGCCTCGTTGCTCGACCCGCGCACGCAAGCGGCCAAGATCCGGGCTTTTTTTGTCGATCCGTCGCACGCGCGCCGCGGCGTCGGTTCGTTATTGCTGGAGCGCTGCGAACGTGCGGCGCGTGCCCAAGGCTTTATCTGCGCCGAGATGATGGCGACCCTCCCGGGAGTCAAGCTCTACGCCGCCCGCGGCTACGTCGGCACGCAAATCGTGCGTTACGACGTGGGCCTCGGTGAGACCATCGAATTCATGCCCATGCGCAAGCCGTTGATTTGAGCTTAGCTCCACAACGCGCGCCAGCCGTCGATCCCGAGGGCACGCAACCGGACGATGTTGTTTTCATAGATCGACTCCGGTCTCGGCATGCCGGCCAGCGCGCGCTCGATACTGGCCTCGCGCAGCAGATGCAACGTCGGAAACGGCGAATGATTCGTACAATTTTCGACATCAGCCGCCTGCGTGTCGGCGAACTGATAGCGGGGGTGAAAACTCGCCACCTGAATTTCCCCCTCGAGCTGCAGATCGGCCACCGCCGCGTCGCACGTTTCGAGGAAATCGTTGAATTCAAGGAAATCGTTGAGTACCCAGGGGTGGATCAGCAACGTGGTCTCGCAGTCGGCCGAATCCTGACCGTCGAGATAAACGAGCTCCGACTGCAGATCCTGCAGCAGCCCGGCCACCGAGCGTTGCTCGCTGACCTGAAAGCGCACGCGGTCGCCGCGATACACGGCCTCGGCGAACGGGCACAAGGTGAGCCCGATGACCGCCCGCTCGAGCCAGCGGCGCGTGGCGGCGATGACGCGATCGGGAGTGACGCCGGGATCGTCCGGCACGCTGAGATCATGGATCATGAGTTTCTAGTATCCTGTGCATTCGCTTAACCGAGAGGCTACCCGACGATGCTGCAACCGATTCCCGCCACGTTGATCCCCGGAGATGGGATTGGTCCCGAAATCATCGACGCCGTTCTCGCCGTGCTGGACGCGCTCGGCACACCGTTTCAATGGGATCGCCAAGTGGCCGGGCTGGAGGGCGTGAAGTCCGCGGGCGATCCGCTACCGCCGCAGACTATCGACAGCATCCGACGTACGCGCCTCGCATTGAAAGGCCCCTTGGAAACTCCATCGGGCGGCGGCTACCGCTCGTCCAACGTGCGACTGCGCGAGGAATTCAAGCTGTACGCAAACGTCCGTCCCGCCCGTACGCTCGTGCCGGGCGGCCGCTTCGATAACATCGACCTGGTGGTCGTCAGAGAAAATCTCGAAGGACTGTATATCGGTCACGAGCATTATATTCAAATCGACGACGATCCGCATGCCGTCGCCATGGCCACCGGGGTCAATACCCGCCAAGGCAGCCGACGCCTGCTCGATTACGCCTTCGCCCACGCGGTCGCGACCGGCCGAAAGAAAGTGACCATCGTGCACAAGGCCAACATCATGAAGGCGCTCACCGGTATTTTCCTGGAAACCGGCTTCGAACTGTACGAGCGTAAGTACAAAGGCCAGTTCGTTTTGGACTCGGTCATCATCGACGCCTGCGCCATGAAGCTGGTGCTGAACCCATGGCAATTCGACATGCTGGTCACCACCAATTTATTCGGCGATATTCTCTCCGACCTGGTGGCGGGACTGGTGGGCGGATTGGGCATGACGCCGGGCGCGAACATCGGCGCCGATGCGGCTATTTTCGAAGCCGTACACGGCTCCGCGCCCGATATTGCCGGCAAAGGCATCGCCAATCCCATCGCCTTGCTGCTGGCTGCAGCCTTGATGCTGGAACATTGCAAATTGCCCGAGCTGGCCCTGCGGCTGCGTACCGGCCTCACCGAGACACTCAACATCGACAATATCAGAACGGGGGATCTCGGCGGACGCTCGAGCACCAAGGAATTCACCGCCGCGTTGGTCAAGCGTATCGCGGGCGCCTGACGCTGGGGCCGAGGATTTACCCCGGATCATCGAACGTATGTCAGGTCGTATAGTCCCAACCCAGCCGGACCATGGTTCGTACGCAGGCGGCCGGTAGATACGAGTTCCACGCCAATACATTTTTTGCGGAACGCATTGAGGCTGCACTACGCAACGGCTCATGAACCGGTCTTACACCCAAGGCATCGCCAAGGAACTCTGAAGAGTAGGACGATCGGCGTGGCAGCTGCGCGCTCATAATTTATTTCCTTTACTGATTAAGCAGTGTAATACCCGAACCGGCGCGGACTGTCTGTTCGATATCGCACTGTGTGAGCCGGTTTAATTCGCAACACGATCAATCATCTTTGCAACTATGTTCGCTACCGAACATACTTAAAAAGGGGACTGGTTTACCTTATGGAGTTGTTTATCCGAGGAGCGATGGTGATGGGTTTTGTAATCGAGCCTCGACAAAACCACCTCCTAGCGTCGCTACCCGTAGAAGATTTTCAGAGATGGCTGCCGAATCTCGAGCGGATCGAGATGGCGTTGGGCAGCGTGCTCTACGAGGCGGGCGATACCTTAAGCCACGTCTACTTTCCAACGACAGCCATCGTCTCGCTGCTGTATGTCATGGAGAATGGGGCATCCGCCGAGATCGCGGTAGCCGGTAACGAAGGACTTGTCGGGATTTCTCTGTTCATGGGCGGAGGGTCCACCCCAAGCCGCGCCGTCGTGCAAAGCGCGGGTCATGGCTTTCGGATGCCCTCGGAAATACTCAAAGTGGAGTTCGGCCGCTCCGGGCCGGTTCTGCATCTGTTGTTGCGCTACACCCAGGCGCTCATCACTCAAATGTCGCAAACCGCAGTGTGCAACCGGCACCATTCGCTCGATCAGCAGCTATGCCGCTGGTTGCTGTTGAGCTTGGATCGGTTGCAGGGTGATGAGTTGATGATGACCCAGGAATTGATCGCGAACATGCTGGGCGTGCGCCGGGAAGGCGTGACGGAGGGTGCGATTCGCTTGCAAAAGGCCGGCCTGATCCGTTATTCACGGGGCCGCATCAACGTCCTCGATCGGGGCGGGCTCGAGAAAATGTCCTGCGAGTGCTACCGAGTGGTCAAAAAAGAATACGACCGGCTGTTACCGAACATCGCGGCCTCCTGAGCGGCGTCGCGAAAACTTCGGCCGGCGATGACTCCAATGCCTCCGATGAGGCCGGTGACATTGCGGTCACCGGCCCGGCCGTACCGGGCCAGGCCGTACCCTCGCAGGTTTCGCCGGACTACCAGGTCAGCGACGCCTTCACGTAGTAGAAGCCGCCGTTGATGCCATACGGCGAAAAACCCGGATACTGTATTACCCCGGCGTTGTCGCCGTACGCGGGGTTGTCTTCGTTGGCGCGCAAAGCGCCGTTCAACTTGTTCGGGAAGCGATTGAAGAGATTGATCGCGCCGAGATCGACTTTGAGATGTTCCGTGAACTGGTATCCCACATCGAGGTTGGTGGTCGGCGTCAAGCCGATCGAGGACTTGAAGTAGATCGGCACATTGGTCGCATTGTCGGCATCGTCGTTCTCGTACTCCGAGGAAGGTCCGTAGATCTTCTCGAGCAAATTCACCGTGATTTTATTGTATTGATACAGCGCTCCCAGGTTGACCACGTATTTCGGGTTGGCCGTGGTCAGATCCGATATTGCGGTGGCGTCGTACAACGCGGCGCCTCCCAACAGGGCCGGCGAACCCGGCAGTCGTGTGATGGCCGTGTCGTTGTAGGTGGCACCCACGGACCAGTTGATCTTACCGAAGTCGTATTCGGTCGGAAAATCGAACACGAGGTCGGCGCCCTCGGTGCGGGTATCGATGCCGTTGGCGAATACGTTGATGCCGGTGGTGCCGGTGGCGACGACGTCGGGATCGAGTTGATTGCCGTTGGCCGCGATGGCCGCGTTGACCGTCCCCGCCTGTGCCGTCGGCACACCATTGTTGGTGCCGTAGATGTTGCCCGACCCGACGATCCGGTTGGTGATGTTGATGTGGAAAAGATCCAACGTCGCGATCATGCCGGCCGACGGACGCCAGACGAAACCGCCGCTGAAGTTGACCGAATGCTCGGGCTTCAAGCCATCGCCTAAGCCAAGTAATTTGCCGCCCGCGGAATTCGGCGGCAATTGAACGTACGCCGTGGTCGGTCCGACGTTCGTCGACGAATAATATTCTTCGGCCAAGGTCGGCGCTCGGAAGCCATTGCTCGCCGTGCCGCGGATCGCGAACTGCGGGGTGAAATCGTAGCGTGCCGTGAGCTTGCCCACCGTCGCGCTGCCGAAATCGCTGTAGTGCTCGTAGCGCGCCGCGCCGTCGAGCCGCAGACCCTGGATCGGGTTCGCCGCAACATCGACATACCCGGCAAAGTTCTTGCGGCTGTGCGAACCGGCGTCGCTGGGCGTGAATCCCGGATAGGATTGCGCGCCGCCGTCTTCGTACGACAACGGCACGCCGGCGCCGATGGCATAGGCGTCGCGGCGGTATTCCGCGCCGAACGCCACGTTCAGCGGTCCCGCCAAGCCCACGTCGAAGTTTCGATTGACGTCGACGTTCGAGGTCCACTGGGTCGCCTTCAAATAGCCGTCGTAGTAATCGGAGGGTGTGTCGAAACCATTGATGGCATAGGTGCCGGCATTCGCCGAGCCGATGGTGTAGATGTTGGCCTTGTCGGTGCCATAGGTGCTGCTCAAATCCCAGTTCCATTCGGCGATCGAGCCCTTCACACCCGCGGTCAACGAATAGTCGTTCTCCTGGGTGGACTCCTGGGGACTGAAGCCGAACGGATAGGGATACGTCGTCGTGCCCGTCAGAGGATTCGTGTAAGCGACCTTCGTGCCGAGGCGATAGTTCTCGTAAGAAGCGGCCTTTTTATCGCCATAGCTGCCGAAGCCGTAGATCTCGATGCCGTTTTCCAGATCGATGCCGGAGTTGATCATGGCCAGCTTGGTGTGGGTCTGCGCATCGCCGTCGATCTGATTCAAATACGGATAACCCGGAATATTCGGCAGATTCACACCCGGGTAGGACGTTTGATTGGCCGGATTGACCACACGCTCATCGACGTCGCCTTGATTACTGTGACCATGATTGTGTATCTCACCCGTGATGTTGAGAAACGCACCGTCCATCGGCGCGAGTCCAGCGTTGCCGCTCACGTCGCCCGTCAATCCGCCGCCGTTCATGTACTGGCCATACGTTCCGTTCAAGGTGCCCCCCGACGGATTTTTCTTGAGGATAATAATGACGCCCGCGATCGCGTCGCTGCCGTATTGCGCGGCCGCGCCGTCCGTCAACACTTCGATGTGATCGATTGCATCCACCGGAATGAAATTAAGATCGACGCCCGCGCCGCCCTGATAGGCCGAGCCCGAGTCGACGGCCAAGTTGGCCGTGGTGTGACGCCGCTTACCATTCACCAGCACGAGCACATGGTTCGGACTCAAACCGCGCAATTTCGCCTGCAGCGTCTGACCGGCCATGTCGGCGCCGAAAGCCTGCATGGTGAGCGAGGGCACGATCTGTGACAGGGTGGACATCAAATCGGGGCTGCCTGCCGCGACCTTGAGCGCGTCGGCGCTCAAAATCTGAATGGGTGCCGGACTGTCGGCGGCCTTCAGACCCGCCTGACGCGACCCGGTGACGATGATTTCGTCGAGTCCATTGATGTCGCCGGACGGGCCTGCGGTATCGGTGGCCGTGTCGGCGAGAACCGCGGCGGAATACACGGTCGCTGCACCGGCGCACAGTACGGCGATCGCGAGCCTCAACGTGAGGTGCTGGGCTTTGCTCGAACTCATGGTCATTAACAATCTCCTTGGAGTGCACCGCTGATGTTGCCAACTGAACTGCAACTAGCGAGCCAAAGCGCGACACGAACACCGATCCGCTATTTGGAAGAATGATAAAACAACGAATTAAGCTATTTTATTCAATAAGTTGCAGTATTTGTAACAGAACAACAACAACCCACTGAAATGTTGCTAACGCGCAACATATGCGGAGGTACGAAGCCAACGCGAAGCGTAAAATAGTGCGCGATCTGGCCGCTAACGCACCAAGAAGATGCATTAGCCACGATCGGAGCCAGTGCTACTCCCAAAGCACCGGCAGGATGGAGAGGAGCAATAGACCCGCCATGCTCCTGTTGAACCAGCGGCGCCGCGCGTCCGTGTGCAGATAATCGCGAAGAAAATGGCCGAACAGCGTCCAGCACGAGACGCTCGCCAAGGTGATGACGATGTCCAGGACGGCGATGGCGCCAATTTGCCAAAACAGCGTCGGATTCACGACGGTGTATGTCGTCACCGCCGACACGGCAATGATCCACGCCTTGACGTTGACCCATTGAAACGCAGCCGCCTGCAGAAAAGTCACCGGCCTCGCCGTCGCGCCAGTCGTACTCACGGTCGTCGCGCTCGCGATACGCCAAGCCAGATACAAAAAATACGCGATGCTCACGTATTTGAATGCGACGTGAATCCACGGCACGGCGAGAAAAACTTTTGCGAGGCCCAACCCGACCACCAGCAGCATGACGGGAAAACCGAACGTCACCCCGAGGATATGCGGGACGGTGGCGCGAAACCCGAAATTGACGCCGGAACTTGCCACCATGATGTTGTTCGGACCCGGCGTGAAACCCATCGTGGTCAGAAAAGGAACGCTCGCGACGATCAAGCTCCAGGGAAAAAGTTGCATGAGCTGAACTTCTGACCGGCTAGCCGACGTCGGCGGCGGGCAGGTCGGGGTCGAGCCCGAGATCGGCGATGAAAGCTCGGCGCCGATCGGCTTGCACGTCGAGCGAGCGACATGCCCAAAGATAGACCGCGGCCGACACCGGCAACCCGACCAACATCGCGATGTCGGCACCCCCGAGCGCTGCCGCCACGGGGCCGGTATAAATACCCGTGCTGAAGAAGGGAATCATGGCCACGAATCCTATTCCGTAGGCCCACAGCCCGCGCCAGTTCCAACGACCGTACATGCCGCGCGCGTTGAAAATTTCACGCACCGAATAATGACCCCTGCGAACGAGATAGAAGTCCACCAGGTTGATCGCGGTCCACGGCGTGAAGAGATACAGGAGCAGCGCGAGGAATTCACCGAATTTCTCGACGACATGCTCCGAGGAGATCAACGCGATGGCGGTGGCCGCGAGCGTCGAGATCAGCAATGTGGACACACGTTTGGCAAGCGTGGGCCGGCTCGGTTTCAGCGAATCGACGACGCTCATCAAGGTGAGCGAGGCGCCGTAAAAATTCAGTGCGGTGATGGTCAACAGCCCGAGCAGAAAGCACACCAGCAATGGTTTACCGAAGCCGGGCAGCACGGCATCGGCCGCGGCGCGCAACGCGGCGGCGACCTCCAGCGTCGGGTACAGCGACGCCGCCAGCGTGCCCACCAGCATGGTCCAGGCGCCGCCCAGGAATGCGCCGAGATATGTCCACCAAAATGACGCGGCCACGCTTACGTGCCGTGGCAGGTAGCGCGAATAATCGGACACGTAGATCGACCAGGCAATCTGATAGGAGGCCGCTGCAAAGAATTGCGCCAGGAACGGGACGGCCTTGAAATGGCCCCACGCCAGCTCATCGTGGGGCAGCGGTGCGCCGACAAACACGCAGACGGTGAACAATAGGAGCGCGGCAATCAACACGTAAGCGATCCAGCGCTGCGCCAGATGAATCAAATCATAGCCCACCACCGCGAGCGAGACCGACCCGAGCGCGAAGATGATCATGACGAGTCGCTGATCCGCGTCGTACAGCGCGTGCACGGTTTGTGCAGCCAAGATCTGGTTGAACGCATTGAACCCGATGTAAGCAACGAGCGCAACGGCCCATACCAAGAGCGCACCCAAGTAACCGAACTGGGGACGCGACTGGATCATCTGCGGTAAGCCCAGTTGCGGTCCCTGCGTGGAATGAAAAGCCATGAAAAACGTACCGAACGCCGAGCCGGCCATGACGGCGACCGCCATCCACAGGAGATTTCCACCGAGTGCGACGCCGACCACCCCGGTTGCGATCGTTGCCAGGTGAGCATCGCCCGAAAACCAGACCGGCCAGAGATGCCATACCTGGCCATGGCGTTCGGCGATGGGAATGTAGTCGATGGAGCGCTTTTCGAGCATCGACCGGCCTCGGTTGAACTTACGCCGAAAATAGTACCATCCGGCGTCACTTACTTGGACTTAGTTGACGCCACCGTCGACAATGGCGCCCATGGATTCCGCGTCACGACGATCGAGCTACCGACATCTTCTATCAGCGCCTGGCTGGCGGGCGCGACTTCTCATGTGGGCGTCGGCGTGTGCCGTGGGCGTTGCAGCCGTCGTTTTTGCAAAGATTGCCGATGGTTCGCAATGGGCCTTGCGCCGCTTGATCGGTATGGTCTTCTGGGCCCCTTGGATCATCGCGCCGCTCGGCTTCTACGTCATTGCGTGGCTCACCCGACGCTTCTTCCCCGGCGCCGAGGGCAGCGGCATCCCACAAACCATCTTCACGTTGCGCGCCGACAGCGGCGAGAAAGGCCGGCTTTTACTCCTGCCACGTGTGGTCGTCGGCCGCGTCGTATTGGCCGCCGCCGGACTGCTGTGCGGCGGCTCCATCGGCCGCGAGGGACCCACGGTGCACGTCGGCGCGGTCATCGTGAACAGCCTCTCGCGTTTCATGCCCAAGGCGCATGCCGAGGCGCAGCGCCATGCACTGATCCTCGCCGGCGGTGCCGCCGGCGTGGCGGCGGCGTTCAACACGCCGTTGGCGGGCATCGTTTTCGCCATCGAGGAGTTGTCCAGATCGTTCGAGGAACGCGCGAGCGGCACCACGCTGACGGCGGTGATTTTAGCCGGTGTGGTCGCCATCGCACTGGTGGGCGACTATACATACTTTGGCCAGCCCGCCGCGGCGCCGCAGGCGCTCGCGATCACGCCTGCCTCGTTGCTCGTCGCCATCATTTGCGGGCTGACGGGCGGTGTATTCAGCCGTGTGACGCTGTATTGCGCCGGTGGGCTGCCGGGAGTCATCGGCAAACTGCGGCGCGAACGGCCGGCTTTGTTTGCGGGGCTGTGCGGTGTGTGTATCGCTGCCTTGGGCGCTTGGTCCGGCAGCCTGACCTACGGCACGGGCTATGAGGAAGCGCGTTCCATTTTGGAAAATCAGGCACATCTGCCATGGAATTATGCGCTCGCCCGGGCGCTGGCCACGCTGATTTCCTATTTGAGCGGAATCCCCGCCGGCCTGCTCGCGCCCTCGTTGTCCGTCGGCGCCGGTCTCGGGCAATTCATCGCCGACCAGCTCGGCCAGACGTCCGCCGTTCCCTTCGCCATCTTGGGCATGTGCGGTTATCTCGCAGGGGTGACGCAGGCGCCGCTGACCTCATTCGTCATCGTCATGGAAATGACCGCACAACACGCCATGGTGTTGCCACTGATGGTGACGGCGGCGATCGCCACGGCGCTCTCGCGGCTCATCACTCCGCCGCTATATCAAACGTTGGCAGACCGGTACACCGACTCCGGGTAGCGCGCCTCCCGGCCTGGCGCCCGCTCAGTACTCGAATTGATAGACCAGCCCGACGCTGCTGCCCGGATCGTTCTCCGGAGTCGTGCCCTGCGTGGTCGCGGTGCCGTTGCCTAGGCGGGTCTGCAACTTAAGATGCTTGGTCAGATCCACGTCGACCTGCACCTGGCTGGTACCGGTCGTCGTTTGCCGGCCTTCGATGTAAACCCGCTTCGACACGTAGCGGCCCGCTTGAATGGCCGCACCCGAGGTTTCCGGCGCACCGGTCGCCGTGGTGGTGGTGTTGGTGCCGACGCTGAGGCGATCGAGACCCAAGGATTTCTGAAGTTTGTCCAATGGACTGGAACCACTGCCGCCGACGCCGCTCAAGGTCGCCAAGGCGGCGCCCACTTGCGCCAATTGCAGCGCCGACAACTGCGACCCCGACTCGCCGAATAGCAGCTGGGCCATGATTTCGTCTTGTTGTAATCCCGACGAGCTGCTGAGCGCAATGATGGGGGCGTCGGCAACGCCGGTGATGCGCAGGGTGGCGGTGCTGCTGCCGAGCGTGGTGGCGGCGGTAAAGTCCAACGTGGGATCGATCTTTTTTTGCAATCCCACGCCGTCGAAGCTCACACGGCCCTCGGAGAACGTCAGTTTGTTGCCGGCCAACGTGAAGCTACCGCGCAATAAATCCAGTCCGCCGCTCACCACCGGTGCGGCGGATGTTCCGCTCAGACGGAGTGGATTCGGACTGCCCATTTCCGCATCCAAGCCGCGACCCTGTACCAGGATTTGCTGACGCGCTTGGATGGCGATGTCGATGCCGATGACGAGCGGTTTGGCGGCGGCCGGTGCAACGCCGGTTTTGCCGCGGCGATGCACATCGAGCACGTCCACTTCGGGCGGAAAAGAATCCGGTATACCGATGGTCGCCCGATTGACGTCGATCGTGCCCGTCACGTCCAAGCGCTCGCGCGCCGTACCGGTCACGTGAATGTCGCTGTCGAGATTCGCCGTGATGAGCGTGGTGGCCAGGGGCTGTGCGTTCTTCGCCGTGATGATCAGATTCACCGGCATGCCGCGTTGCAGTACCCCCACGCTGCCGTTCATGTCGATGGTGCCCGGGCCCGCCGTTGCCTTGAAACTCTCGATCTGCAGCGTGCCGTTCTTGCCGGTCAATTCCGCGCTCAGATCCGTCAGGTTTACCCCTCGTCCGTAATCGCGCAAGCTGCCATGCGCGAGGGTCAAACTCCCGCCGACGCTGGGGGCCGTCGTGCTGCCCGTGACGGCGGCATTGGCGGTCAGCTCGCCCGCGGCGTGCAGACCGCGCGCTTCCAAGAAGGGATTGACCAATCCCACATCGACGTGTCCGTCGATTTTGATATTGAGAGCTCCGTTGACCGCAAACGGCACGCTGCCGGCGGCGGTCAATTGCGACGCCGTGCCGGCCGTGAGTTTGGCGTCGATCGACGCGGTGCCGTCGGCGAGCTGCGCACGGGCGCGAACATCGGCGGCCGGCAATCCGATCGCCGCGTCGTCCGCGAAACGTATGCCCTTGGCGTCGAGTTGCACTGTGCCGACCGGGTTGGCGGCGCTGCCTTTGAGCCGGGCATGCCCCTCGAGGATGCCGCCGGCGAGCAGCCCCGGCACGAACGCATTGACCAAATCGGGTTTTATCTGTCGCGCGGCCGCATCGAGCTCGAGCGTCGGCGACACTTGGCCCAGCAATTCGATCACCGCCTCCCGCATACCGATTTTCAAATCGTCGACGCGCACGCCGCTGCCGAACGAGAGGACTGCCGGCGCCAATAATTTCGCCGTCTCGCTGCGGTAATCCATTCGCCCGCTCTGCAGCCGGAGAACTCGCGCGTCGACGTCGAGGACGGCGTCCGCTGCGAGCTTCGCGGGGCTGCCTTGCAACAGCGGTAGATCGGCGGTCAGCTGGAGCCCCAAGGCATTGGGCGGGCCGCGGCCCTGCAGATGAAGATTGCCGGCGAATTGCCCGAAGACCACATTCTCGACGTCCAAATTCAGCTGGGTGAGCGGGCGCCCTTGCGCCGGCACGAAGCCCACCTTGCCTGCGGCGCTGCCGGCGAGGCTGATACCGAGCAGTCGATCGAAATCGCCGAGCTGGGCGATGCGCAGATTCAGCTGGCCGCGACCGCCGCCGAAAGCGGCATCCGTGGTCAGATCACCTTCGAGATGCGCACTCTTCCAATTCGCCTGCGGAATTAGAATCCGTAAGGTGTTCTCGCCGCCGCGCTCCAACGCCGCATTCAGTTCGAGCGGCGCCCCATCGAGCCTGCCGTGCGCCCGTATCGTGCCGCTCGGCTTGCCCGGCAGACCCAAGGCGTGCAGCGAGCCGTCCACGCGTCCACTCGGGGAACCGCGCACGGACAGCTGCGCAATCACATCGGCATCCGCCGTCAGCGCCGTCAACGAGCCGCCGAGGCGACCCGTCATTTTCAGGTTGCCGGCGACGTCGCTCGACAGCGCCGCCAGATCCGACGCGTCGAACTGCCAGTGCGCTTGGAGATTCTCGATAAAACCGCCGTGGCTGGACGGCGGGCGATCGGCTTTGCCCGCTGCCGCCAATACCAACGTGCGTCCGGCAATCCGTAGGTTGTCGACATTGAGCTGGCTAGCGGACAGGCTTCCCGCCAACCGTAACCCCACGCGCGGCCCGACGACGCGAATCCACGCCGCGTCGCCGCCGGTCAATTCGGCAGTGCCGTCCACGCTGACCGCGTCGCCGTCTTGACGGTGTGCCACGTGAGCCTTGAGCGCAGCGCTGCCACGCACATCCTGGGACGCGAACCGTGCCAAGGGTGCCAAATCGGGAAGTTTCAATTCGAGTGTCCCGGCGAGAGGCCCGGCTGCCGGCATGACGTCGTCGGAGTGGACTTGCAAGGCGAACAATGGATGCGTGGCCGTCAGGTCGAGCGGACGGGTTGCCGAGTCGAGCCGCAGGGCGGCATCGACCTGTACGGCTGTTTTAGCCAACAGTAGCGGCTCCGAGCCGGGGATTTCCAGCCCGCCGACCACCGCGTGCATCCCCAGTCGACCTTGACCGGCCGTCGCTGTAGCGCTCAGCGACGCAATGCGGATCTGGCCGGGAACGCGCAGGCGATGCACATCGAAAACACCGTCGACCGCGGGCGAGGACAGCGGCCCATGCCAGCTGCCATGCCCGGTCATGTCGTCCCAAGACAGATCGGCTCGCGGCGTCATGGCCCTGGCATTCACCGAGTAACCCAACTGCGCCGAACGGTGCGTGACATCGACCGTGCCCTTTAGGCTCGCCTGCAAGCCTCCCGCCTTCAGCTCGACATCGACGAGTTCGGCGTCGCGCGGTCCCGCGAGGGTCACGGTCGCCGCCAGGGCACCGAGCCCGGGCACGGTCAGCAGATGTTCCAAAGGACCATCGGCCGGCTCGTTCAGCGCCAGCGACCCGTCCATGCGCCGCGCATCGAAACGCAGGTGCAGCGTGTAATCTCCCGACCCATTCAAGCGATGCGCCACCACATTGGCATCGGCGTCGTCGAGCGAGCGCAAGCGTAGATTACCTTGGAGAGACAAAGTGGCCGCCGTGCCGACCAGAGGCGCTCCCAGCGCCACCCGGGCGATCGCAAGCTCGCCCACTTCGATATGGGGTGTCGATGCGTTGCCGCCTCCTTGGCTTGCACTGAAGGGCGCGCGGTCGACCTGCAGAAGCGCAACCTTGAGCGTATCGATCTGGATGCGCCGTTTCAGCAGCGCCGACGGTGACCAGGTCAGGGACACGTCGGCGGCGGTCAGCCACGCCCCGTGCGGATCGATGAGCTGCAGTTCTCGCAGCGTCAACTGGGTTGGAAAGGATCCGCCGAGACCCGTCAATTTCACGTGGCCCGCAGACAGTTTATAAGTCATGCGCTCGATCAGCCCGCGTCCGGCATCCGTGTTGCCGCCGACCATCACGACGCCGATCACGACCACCGTGAGCAGCAGCACGGCCGCAATCACCCCGACCGACAGCCTGACTGTTCGAGACATCAAAATGCCTGACCCAACCCGATGTAAATCTCGAATGAATCGCTGTTGGGCCCCGCGTAGTGCTTGGTCGGCACGGCTACATCGAAACGAATCGGACCGATCGAGGTGTAATAACGGATGCCGGCGCCCACTCCCACGCGCGCCTCGCTGCCCTCCGGCGAGCCCACGCGTCCGGCATCCACGAAGGCTGCGGCACCGAAACTCTTGCCGAACCGCTGGCGCATTTCCAGCGTGGCCGCTTCGATGGACGTGCCGCCTTCCGCGTAGCCGTTCGGGAATTCGTGGGAGATGGGAAACGGGGGTCCGACGGCTTGATAGGCGTAACCGCGGATGGTGCCGCTGCCACCGCCATAAAATCGTTGATCGGGCGGCAGACTGAACGTACTGGCGCCCTGGGCTACGCCGGCCAGCACCCGAGACGCTAGAACCGTACGGCCGGGCTCCGTCAGGCCGAGTTCGTGAACGTCGAAATACGCGGCGAGTTTGATTTGGCTGACCACGAACGTGGCACTTGGATGACCTAACGACCGCGTCGGTGTAACGCTCAACGCGTTGCGCATGCCGTGCGTCGGATCATCGAGCGGCGATGCCAGATGGGTCGAGTCATAGGTGACCGTGAGCGGCACCGCAAGCAAGGTGTATTTGTAGACGATCAAGGGTTCGACCACCAACAGCTGCGCCGTGGTCAAGAACGACGTGTAAAGAGGATTTTGTTGGGTAATCTCTTCTTCCTCCGCGGTGAGGCCGACGCTGACGCTCCACACGCTCGACAACTTCCGCGTCAACGTCGCGCCGCTTGTGACGGCCTTCTGATCGTACGCTTCCAGCGACTGTTTGATTGCGCCCACCGAGAACTGCAGCGATTGATCGCGGTGTCCGAAATCCGGCAGAGTGAGTTTGGCGCTCGTATCGTAGCCCAGTCCCGTGGTAGCGCGGCCGCCCAGGTTGATCAAGGTGGCGGCGAGCGTGAGCTGCTCGGCATTGCCGAATACGTTGCGGTCGGTCCAGGTCACGCCGCCGCTGCCTCCTAGGTCGGTGGAGTACGCAGCGTTCAGGCCAACGGCGTGACGCACCCGCTCTTTGACGACAAAGGTCACGGGCACCCCGCCGGTGGCATCGACCGCCGTGCCGAGCTTGACCGAAATGGCGGCGAACACCCCCAAATTGAGTAAATCGCGGCGCGCCGCTTCGATGCTGTTCGAATTGTACTGCTGACCGGAATGGATCAGGAGCCGTCGGCGCACCGTGTTTTCGTGCAGCCGTCGCAGACCTTCGATATGAATGGCACCGATATTGACGCGCGCTCCCGCGTCGACCCGGAACACGACGTCGAGTACGGGTTCGTTCTGATCCTCGTAGGCGGCCGGCGGCGGAACTTTAGCGAAGGCGTAGCCGTGTTCCTCCAAGGACGCGAGCAGACGGGCTCCGGACGCCAGCACCGTCGCCGCCACGGCCGGTGCGCCGCTTTTGAGCACGAATGCGCCGGCCGCCACGGCGGGTATGGAACCGTCGACGGTGACCTTGCGTACATGATAGAGCGGGCCCAAATCGAAACTGACCGCGACCATGGCATCACGGCCCTTCGGCAGAGCCGTCAACGCATCGACAATACCGCCGCTGTCGAGGGCCATGCCTTCGATCGTGACGGTGACTTTGGATTGATAGTAACCATAACTTTCGAGCACCGTTTTGAGCCGGTCGGGCTCGCCGCGCGCCCGCGCGATCAACGCGAACGGACTCACCGGCGCGGTGGTGCGCAGCGACACCAGTTCGGACGTGGCACGCAGTGTAGCGTCCATCGCCCCGTCGCCGGTGGCCGCCAGATCGACACGATAGCTTTGCGGATCGGCAGCCTGTGCGGCGGCTGCCGCTAACATGATGAGGGCTGCCGCGAAAACTCTCGGATAACTGAATCGCATTGCACCGAGAACCCGAAGAAAGAAGCGGATGGTACCAGGTGACGGAACTCCGACCCGGGATCGTCACACGACGCCCGCGACGCGAACGGGCGCACGTCGCGGGGCCGGACCGGGACGTACCTTCGGACGCGAATGGCGGCCGAGTCGGCGTGGTATTATCGTGCACCATATGCTCACCGAGATAGCGCCGGCATGTCCTCGTTGATCGTCTGTCACGCCTGCGACCTCGTGCAGCGGATCGATTCGGCAAGCCCGCACGCCCGCGTTCATTGCGCCCGATGTCGCGCGGAGGTATATCGGACCAATGCCGCCAGCATCGATACGGCCATAGGCTTGGCCGCAAGCGCCGCGGTACTATTGATCTTGAGCAACCTCTATCCGCTGGTGGCGCTGGAATTGAACGGCACCCGCCGTACGACGACCCTGATCGGTGCCGCACTGGCGCTCTATGGACAGGGGTACGGCGTGATCGGCGCCTTGGTCTTACTGACCACGGTGTTCATACCCCTGTTCCAGATCGTGAGCATCTTGTACGTGCTGTTGCCGTTGCGCGAAGGGCGGCGTGCGCGGCGACAAAACGAGCTGTTTCGCACGCTGACCCGGCTGCGGCCTTGGGCGCTTCCGGAAGTCTTCTTGCTGGGGGCCTTGGTGGCGCTGGTCAAACTGTCGGCGATGGCGACCATCGTTCCCGGTATTTCTTTGTTTTGCTACGGCGCTCTAATGCTCACCCTCGCCGCACTTGCGAGCGTGACGCCGACGGAACAGTTTTGGCAATGGGTCGAGGGTAGTCGCGGATGACCCACTTCGTCATGGGACGCGACGTAGGATTGCTGGTGTGCGCGCATTGCCGGGCCACGGTGCGTTCCGTCGAGGCGGCTCGGGTTCGCTGCCCGCGCTGCGGATCGCCCGTTCACGATCGAAAGCCGCACAGTGTCGTCATCACGACGACGTTGGTGGTAGCTGCCGCGGCGCTGTACGTGCCCGCGAACCTGCTGCCCGTCATGCATACGCATACGTTTCTGAGCGATGATGACGACACCATCATGAGCGGTGTGATCGCGCTCATCAACGATGGATCGTGGCCGCTCGCTTTGTTGGTTTTCGTCGCCAGCATCGTGGTGCCCATGCTGAAATTGCTCGCCATGGGCTGGCTGCTCTTTTGTGTGGCGCGAAAATCGCCAAGCCATGCCCTGCATCGCAGCCGTTTGTTCCGGCTGGTCGAGTTCATCGGCCGCTGGTCGATGCTGGACGTGTATGCGATCTCGCTCATCGTGGCCTTGGTGCAAATCCGCTCGCTTGCGACGGTGCATGCCGGGACCGGCGCGCTCGCTTTCAGCTCGGTGGTCGTCCTGACCATGCTGGCGGCCCAGTCGTTCGACGAGCGCCTGCTGTGGGAGAATGAAATCGATGACTGAGCCGCACGCCGACATTCCGGACGATTTGCCGAATGCGATTCCCGATCGCCCGCGCCGTACCCGGCTGCCGGTGATCTGGATC
>CAZZXZ010000058.1:0-19542 GCA_964658135.1 uncultured Acetobacteraceae bacterium
CCGAGCCCGTACCGGTGGATGTCGCACCGCCGGCCCCTGCGTCCAACACGTCCGAGGCCGCTACCGTAGCGCAAGACGGCGCCGCTACGCAGCCGGCGGCGGTTGCTCCCGATGATCTAGCGACGGTGAGACAAACCGACCCCGCGGCTGCCGACCACATTGCCGCGTATTGCTCGACGTCGGGGGCCGCAGCAACCGGTACGTTCGCAGCCGGGTGCCGGCGGGACGAGAAAGAAGCTTGGACCCGCATGGTCCTCAACCACGAGTTTCCTCAACTGGATGAGGACACTCGGCGCAAATGCAACGAACCGCCGTTCCCCGACAGCTATACGGCAAAAGAAACCTGTGCGCGGTATCAGTTAGGTACGTCGGCCCAGCGCTGATCGCTTGGTTCCGCTAAGTTCGTCGGCAGGCTAGAGCGGTGCGTCGATGAGGCGCACTGGCGTGCCAACCGTGACCATGGCGAACAGTGCCGCCACATCCTCGGGATACATTCCGATGCACCCGTCCGTATTAGCCATACCAACCGATACGGGCACGTTGGTTCCGTGTATTTCGTAAGTACCCGCTCCGAACCCGAGGCGCATCATATGTTCACCCAGCGGGTTGTCGGGTCCGGGGCCGATCACCGCCGGCAACGACTCGCCGCGGGCGGCATGCTCTCTGCGGGCGGACGCCGGTGGATGCCATGAGGGATGTTCCATTTTTGCGATGATGGTGGTTCGGCCCAGCGGGGAACTCTCGCCTCTCTTCCCGATGCTCACCGGGTACGTCAGCACCCTGGGATTTTCGTTCTTGTGCGGTTTCGGGAAAAAATACAATCGGTGTTGCGCCAAATCGACGACGACGCCTTCACGCGCGCCCGGCGGCACGCGGTGCCGGCCCGGTAGAAGAATGCGGGTGCCCTCCCCGGGCAGCCACAGGTCGATTCCCGGATTGGCGCGGTTGATCTCTTCGAAACCCAAGCCGTAACGTCGCGCAATGTCGGGAAGCGTATCGCGGTAATGCGATCTGATCGTTGCATCGAAACCGATCAGATCCGATCCGTCGGCGGGAAGCTCGTGCGAAGTGTCCCATTTGATTCGTGGCGAAGCTGCAATAGTGTCGCCGCAAATCCTCGACGTAGCACGAACTACGAACACGTGCCCGGGCTCGGCGGCTTTGCGCTCGATCGACAGGGCCAGCCAAAACGACAACGCAGCGGCCATCGAAAAGGCCACATGCCGAAGTTCACGACGAGCCTGCATCACCATTCTGGTAAATGTTAAGCTGCGGTGCGGACATAGGGCAATAGGTACACATGACACGGATCGCAGTTCCGAATTCCAGCGCTAGACGACGCTCCTCGACCAGTCCGGGTCGATGGATCGTGAGCCTCGTGGCGGTGCTGATCGCCGGTATTGCTTTGTGGACGTGGCTGACTCTTTCATGGTCTTACGCCGAGGGCGAACGTGCGGGCGTGTTGCAAAAATTCGTCCGGCGCGGCTGGGTGTGCAAAACGAAAGAAGGCGAGATCGCCCTCTACTACGGGGGCGGTCAATACATGGGCGCCGGTACGTCGCCTCAGTTATGGGACTTCAGTGTGCGGGATCCGATCATCGCGGCCGAGTTGAGCCAGGCGGTAGGCCGGCGGGTCCAGCTGCATTACACCGAACATCCCGGAATACCTTCGGCCTGCTTTGCGGAAACTCGTTACTTCGTCGACCGTGTGACGTTGGCCGATAACGATCCGAAGGCGCCCGCCGCCGGCACGAGCCCGGGGCCCAACGACGTTCAGCCCGGCGCCACCCTACCCGCTCCACCGCCGCCGGCTCCCGCCGCCAAACCTTAAGAAAATTGCCGCATCGAGCTCGCTACTTGCTCGGTGATGCTCACGGCCGTTCGTAGTGCGAGCAGACCGTCCGCACCGGTCACCGGCGGCGGTTTGCCGGTCGCTGCGGCGTCGAGAAAGGCCTCGATCTCTGCTTTCAATGCGTCGCCCTGTTCGTACGTCGTCTCGTCGATGGCAACTTGCGGCATGCCGTCCCCACCGACGCCCGACGCCTTGCGGATCACCGTCAACACTTTTTGGTGTAGATCGACCGAGACATAGGCATCGTCTTGAAACAATCGCAAACGGCGCTCGGTTTTCAAGCTGACGCGGCTGGCCGTCGCGTTGGCGACGCACCCGTTGGCGAACCGCAGACGCGCGTTGGCAATGTCGATTTCCTTGGAAAAAACGCTGCTGCCGATGGCATCGACGGCAATTACCGGCGAGCGCACGATGCTCAAGATCAAGTCGATGTCGTGAATCATGAGATCGAGCACCACATCGACGTCGGTACCGCGGTGCTTGAACGGCGCGAGCCGGGCGGATTCGATGAATCGGGGCACCGTCAGGATGGGCTGCAGCGCTTGCACCGCCGCATTGAAACGTTCCAGATGACCCACCTGGAGCACGCGACCGGCCACCCGCGCGATCTCGACCAGATCGACACCTTCCTCGATGGTGACCGTCATGGGCTTTTCCACCAAGACGTGGGCGCCCGCTTGCAAAAACTCTTTGGCCACGGAAAAGTGTTGCGGCGTCGGAGTGACGATGCTCACGGCGTCGACGTGGCCCAGCAATTCGCGATAATCCGCATGGGTGGGCACGCCCAATTCGTTACCCACCGCCGCCCGCGCTGCCGCGGAGGGATCGGCTATTCCGACGAGCTGCGAATTCGGCAGAGCTGCATATTTTTGCGCATGGAACCGGCCGAGATAGCCGACCCCGATGACCGCGGTGCGCATGTTACGGACGGGTTTTGCGCCGCCACATGCTGCGGGCCCGATAATCCTGCCGCAATTGCAGCGTGGCGCCACCTACGATGGCCAACATGCCGCCGCCCACGCACAAGACGCTGCGCCAGACCGTCCACAGTCCCGCCGCCAGCGACCAGACCATGGCGCCCACCGCGAGCAGCACGCCAAGGGTGAAAAAAACCCAAGGTTTCGCATCGTAAAGAGCTTTTGGGGTCCAGTATCGCATTGCAAGAGTCTACAGCCACGGACAAGAACCGCAGCATTTCGTTTACACTCTTGGGATGCCAGTCAACATTTTAGGCCGCGTGGGTCTCGGTAGCGGGTGGCCGCGGGAGGTCGGAATGGCGGCGCTCATGTTGCTGATCGGGTTTGGCGCCATGCCCTTGTTCATTTTTTTCGCCGGTAGCCTGTTGCTCGGGCGCTATGACGGTGCCAGCATCGGTCGTCTCTACGCGGGCATCTACAGCGGTCTCGGCCTGGGGTCGCTGGCCGGATGGGTCGTCGTTTTGGGTCCTTATGGGCTGTATTTGCTGTTCAAGGCGCTCAGACTGTGGTGGCGCGCGAGCGCCGCCCTGGCTTGACCCTCCGCGAGGTGCGGCCCCCTGGTCGCCGATTCAAGGTTTGTGCGCTGCGGCCGCTAACGTCAGTTGAACGGATTCTTTCCGGCACGTCAGGTAGGCAGGGAGTGATCATCGCGTGAAGGCCGATGTCGAAGCACATTTACGTACGCTGGTTAATTTTCCCTCTCCGGCGGGCGTCGCCACGCACATCATCGCGTTGGCAAGTGATCCGGACATCGAGCTGGGGAAGGTCGCCAAGGCGCTGAGCATGGACTCGGCCTTGGCCACCAAGATTCTGCGCATCGCCAATTCGCCGATTTACGCGCAGCGCCGAAAGAGTGAGAACTTGCGCCAGGCCTTGGTCGTCCTCGGTCTCAATGCCACCTTGACTCTGGCGCTGAGCTTTTCGCTGGTCAAGGCGCTGCGCGGCAGCACCGCGAACGGCATCAGTCATCCTTTCTACTGGCGTCGCGCGCTACTCGGCGCGACCGCCGCACGGGCTCTGGCGGATAGGGTGCGTCACCCGCTGGCCGAAGACATTTTTCTGGCGGCTCTGCTGCAGGATATTGGCATTCTCGCCCTCGATAAGGCGCTTCCGGACCTTTACGCAGGCGGCGAAACGTTGCAACGCGACCACGCGGCGCTGGCCAAGATGGAGCGAGCCCGGCTACAGGCAGATCATGCCGATGTGGGCGGCTGGCTGATGCGCCATTGGCACATGCCCGAACGTCTGCAGCTGGCCATCAGCCACAGTCATTGCAGCGACCTGCCTTGCACCATCGACCCGGATCAGGTTTTCGAACGCTGCGTGGCGCTGTCCGGTGAGATTGCGGATCTCTTCTTGCTCGATCCGGCGCAACGGCGATTTGCCGAGACGGCGGAACTCGTGGAGCGCAGCCTCGGGCTCGACAGCATGACCTTCGGGCAGGTGTTGGGCACCGTGGGCAGCATGATTCCCGAAACGGAAAGCCTTTTCGACACCGAATCGCTCGCCAGCCAACACCCCGAATCGATACTCGAGCAGGCGCGCGACGTGCTCATGCTGCGCAGCCTCAATTCGCTGCGGGAAATCAACGTCTTGCGCGCCGTGGCGGAAAGCTCGAGCTCGCGCGCGCTCGAACTCGAGAAAGAGAGCCAGCGCGACGCAATGACCGGCGTATTCAACCGTGCCTACCTCGATCGGATTTTGGTGCGTGAATTCGAAATTTCCGGCCGGCATAAATGGCCGCTGAGCATCGCCTTCGCCGACCTCGACAATTTCAAGAGCGTCAACGACAAATTCGGGCATCAAGCGGGGGATCGCATCTTGCGGGCGGCGGCGCGCATCCTGCGCGAGAATTCGCGTGAGAGCGATTCCGTGGCGCGCTACGGAGGGGAAGAGTTCATCGTGGTGCTGCCCGCGACCGATACCGATACGGCGCGGATGATATGCGAGCGCATCGTCGCGGCATTTCACGGCACCGCTCATGCCGTCGGGGCAGAAGAGGCTCGGGTGACCCTCTCGATCGGCTACGCAACCCATGGCACGTTGAGCGCATTCGCCAACGTGGATGAACTGGTGCGCGCCGCCGATCAGGCCCTTTACACGGCCAAGATGAACGGGCGTAACCGCAGCGTCCCGTTCGAACCCCATCTTGCCCTCAGCCTGGCGGCTCGTCGGGCCTAGCGTTTCGGACGAGTCGCACGAAACTCGCTGTCGGGATACCAGCGCGGAAAGCGGCGGCTGCGCGCCAAGCGATTGCCCACTTCGTAGTACAGCGTCAAGTCATCGAGCGCACCGCGCACGTCCCAATCGGCGGAATATTTATCCTCGGGCTGATGATATCGGTGCGTCAGATAATCCTCCACCAAGGCCTGCCCATAGGCCGGTCCGCGCGCCGAGTCGTCGATGCCGCTCATCGCGTACAGAGCAGGGACGCCGCTCGTCGCGAAGCTGTATTGATCGGATCGATAGTAAGAACCTGATTGAGGATTCGGGTCCGGATGCATTTCGCGGCCCTGCAGCAGCGCCGCATCGCGCAGATCCTCTTCGAGTTCCGAATTGCCATAGCCGAACACCTTCACGTCGCGCGCCGGGCCACCGACATGCAGAGCCTCCAAGCTCAGAACGCCGGCGGTTTCATCGAGCGGCAACAGCGGATGCTCGACGTAGTAGGCCGAACCCAGCAGGCCGTCCTCGGCGCCGGTGAACGCGATGAAGGCGATGGACCGATCGGCCGCCGGCTTGGTGCGGGTGAACGATTGACCCAACATCAGCAATCCGGCGACACCGGTGGCATCGTCGACGGCACCGTTGAATATGGCGCCCCCCGCCGCGGCCGACTGGCGGCCCAGGTGATCCCAATGGGCGCAGTAAATCACGTACTCGTTTTTGCGCCGGCCGCCCGGCAACACCGCGATGACGTTCGGCGTGGTGAATCGTCGCAGTGTGTTCTGCACCGTCGAGTTGACGTTGAGGCCCATCGGCAAGGCCTTGAATCCGGGCCGAGAGGCCGCCGCGCTCACGGCGTTGAAATCGATTCGGGCTTGCGCGAAAACCGCACGGGTCGCCTCGGCGGAGAGCCAACCCTCGACGGCGGCACGCCCGAGATCGTCATCGGCACTCGCCAGCTCGAGCTGGGGCCCGGTGCGGTCGTTGATCACGACGTTCCAGCCGTAGCCGGCGGCGCCCGTGTCGTGGATCAGCAGCACGCCGGCCGCACCGTGCCTGACCGCTTCGTCGATTTTATAGGTCCAGCGCCCGTAGTAAGTTTCGGCGTTGCCCTTGAACACGTGCGGATCCTTCGAGCCGTAGCCTGGATCGTTGACCAATACCAGGACGGTTTTGCCGCGGACGTCGACCTGCGCATAATCGTCCCAGGCGTACTCCGGCGCCACGATCCCATAGCCTACGAACACGAGTTCGCTTTGCTGCAACCGTGCTTCGGCCGCCGCACGCTTCGTCCAGATGACCATGTCCTTCGCATACACCGGCGCCTGCGGCACACCACGCCCGGAAAATGTCAGCATCGCATCGCTGTGCGCGAGTATCTCGACGACCGGAACTTGTTGCAGGTAGCTGTCGCCGTTACCGGGTTTCAGACCCAGTTTGCGGAACTGCTCGGTCAGGTAGGCGACGGTCTTGGTTTCACCCGGCGTACCGGGTTTGCGTCCTTCGAACTCGTCGGAGGCGAGCACGCGCACGGCCTCGCGGTAACCTGCTTCGTCGATATCGGTGGACGGTGGCGGGCCTCGGTGACTCAGGCACGCAGACAGTCCTGCCGCCGCGCAACACACCGCCATCCGCAGCCATCGCGCGGCGCCCATGCCCGGCCGTGTCGTCCGTGTCATTCGCGACTCGGCCAGTAGACGAGAACGACCCCGGCCAAACAAACGATGCTCACCGCGTGGGCCCACAAACGCCATGACCGCCCGTTGGCCTGACCCACGAAACTACCGGCGCTGGCGGCTGTCAGAACTGCGAACGTCAACAGGCTCTTGACCAGCTGCGGCAATTCCTGGGTTAACTCCGGGTGCCTGCCGGCCAAGATACAGAAGATGATCAAGACGGTGCCAAGACCGAAAGTGATCGATGCGGCGGAACCCATGACGATACCAATCAAAACCGTGAACGGACGCATATCCTCGGGCTCATATACACTTGGGAAACGGGCACTGGCTTGGTAGCCTTGAGCGGAACGGGTTGCAGCGAGTTTACAGGAGAATGGGTAAGGTGATGACTAATAGGCCTTGGGCCAGACGCTCGCGCTGGATAACGGGAGTCATGGTAACGCTAAGCGCCGTCGGACTGGCCGCCCTACTCGGTGCGGCAATGACCCCACCGGCTGCCATACCCGCCGCCGCGGCAGCTCTGACACCCACGGATCAAGAAAACTACGTTGCGCGACGGGTGAGCGACATCGTCGCTCGCGAGCATTATCGACGCATGCCGCTCGACGATCGGCTGTCGAGTTTGATTCTCGATCGATATCTCGATGCCGTCGACGGCGGCAGAAGTTATTTCTATGCCAGCGACATCGCGGAATTCGAAAAATATCGATACGAACTCGACGATGCCATCAAGTCCGGCGACGTCGAACCCGCGTTCGTCATGTTCCGCCGCTACCAACAGCGCAATCGCGAGCGCATGAATTACGCCATCGAATTGTTGGCGAAGAAACCGGATTTCGACGTCGACGAGTCCTTCAACTTCGACCGCGAGAAGGAGCCCTGGCCCGCGAACGCCGTGGAAATGAACGAGCTGTGGCGCAAGCGTGTCAAGAACGACGCACTCTCTCTCATCACCGCGGGCAAGACCTGGCCGGAAGCCGCCGACATACTGCGCAAGCGCTACGAACACGTCGAAAAGCGCATGGATCAGAGCAAGCCGGAAGATGTCTTCGAGGCGTTCATGAACGCGTTCGTGCTGTCGCTGGATCCGCATTCGAATTATTTCTCGGCCCGTAATTCCGAGGAATACAACATCCAAATGAGCTTGAGCTACGATGGCATCGGTGCATCGTTGCAGCTCACCGACGATTACGTCACCGTCATCAACGTCATTGCGGGCGGACCCGCCGCGGTGAGCGGCAAGCTTGCGGACAACGATCGCATCACCGCCGTGGGCGAGGGCAAGAACGGCGAATTGCTCGACGTGATCGGGTGGCGCTTGGACGACGTGGTGCAGAAGATTCGCGGGCCCGGCGGCACGGTGGTCCGCTTACAGATATTGCCCGCGGGCGCGGCGCCCGGCGCTGCCCAGAAGGTGATCGAATTCACCCGCAACAAGGTATCCCTCGAGGCTCAGGCATCGCAGAAGGCCATGCGCACCATTCAACGCAACGGCAAGGACGTCAAGGTCGGGATCATCACCGTGCCGAGCTTCTACCAGGACTACGACGCCAGCCGTGCGGGCGCGAAGGATTTCCGCAGCACCACTCGCGACGTGCAGCGGCTCATCACGGAGCTGCGCAAGGATGGCATGGATGTACTCATCATGGACTTGCGCGCGAATGGCGGTGGTTATCTGCCGGAGGCGGAATCGTTGACGGGTCTGTTCATCGATCGGGGTCCCGTGGTGCAGTTACGCGACACGTCCGGACGGGTGGAAGTAGACGACGATCCCGATCCGACGATTTTCTATACCGGTCCCATGATCGTGCTGGTCGATCGGTTCAGCGCGTCGGCGTCGGAGATCTTTGCCGCTGCGATTCAAGACTACGGTCGCGGCCTCATCATCGGGCAGCAGACCTATGGCAAGGGCACCGTGCAGAACGCGCATCCGCTCAACTACACCATTTTCGGCCGCAAGCCTGAACTGGGTCAGCTCAACGTCACCATCGGCAAGTATTACCGGATCACCGGCGAAAGCACCCAGGATCGCGGAGTCACGCCGGACATCGCCTTACCGTCGCTCATCGACGCCAATGAGGTGGGCGAGAGCACGCGCGATCGTGCCCTGCCCTGGGACCACATCGATGCGGCTCCTTTCAAGCTCGAAGGCGACTTGAAACCCGCGGCGGCGTCACTGCAGAAGCTGCACGACGAACGCACCGCCAACAGCCCCGACTTCCGGTATCTGCACGATGACATCGCCGCGCTCGAGGCGATGCGTAATCAGAAGACCCTGTCTTTGAATCTGAAGTCGCGCGAGACGGAGCGTAAGCGCTTGGAGAGCGAGCGCCTGGAGCGCGAGAACGCCTGGCGCATGGCTCACGACGTCAAGGCGGTGAAAACGCTCGAGGAAGTCAAGGACGATGCGGCCGCAGGAATCTTATTGGACGAAGCCAGTCAGATCGCGGCGGATCTGGCGCTGCTGCCCGGACGCAATTCGAAAGTGCCGCCTGCGCATCCGGTGCAGGCGGCGCGGCGCGGTGACACCCACTAGCGCAACAGCAACGTGTAGAGGTCCCAGTAATCCTCCGCCAACACGTTCCAAGGTGAAGGACCCGCCGCTACCAGCGAGTCCGCCGTCGGCACGGTGTCGGCGGAGTTGCGGAATTCGCAGTTCGTGCGGAGCCGTTCCATTTTTATCTTGAGCGTCGCCATCAGCTGTTTCTGGGCGGCGATCATTTGCTGCGCTTTCTGCACGCGCGCCATGAAGTCTTCGCACTCCGCGCGAGTTCCGAACGTCATGTCGTGCACACGCCGCGCCACGGCCTCTTTGGCCTTGGCGGCCAGACCGTACGTATCGACGTTTTCGCAAAGCAGCTCCGCATAGCTGATGATGGCCAGGTTGATATTGCGCCGGGCCGTCAGTGAAATACCGGGAAAGCTTTCGAACGGCTCGTCGCTGATCGTGTTGTGCTCGGCCTGTAGATGGGTGACCTCGCCCTCCGCGAGCGAGACCGCATGGCGCAACGGGCCGAGGGCCTTGTGCCGGCGCCGACGTTCGAAGTAATGCCAAAACGCGGTAAGCCGCGTCAATGCGTGCTCGGCGTTCGTCACCTTTTGACGCTCGAGCGCGGCATTCTGCACCGCCGACTGCAGACGTTGATCGACATCCTCGAGACGCACGCTCTTGGCTGCTGCGCATTCCGCGGTGTGCTTGGCCGTTTCGCGCTGCTGCTGGGTGCTCGTCAAGTCGGCGGCGAATTTCGATAGCTGTTGATGACAGGTCTTCCACAAGCCGCGCAATTGAAAGAACACCAGCGCGCTGAAGCCCGTGCCTGGATCCGCCAAGAGCTCCCCCAGCGCATCGTGTTGTTCTTGGATGCGGATGGTGGCGCCTTCCTGCTGTTTCAGGCGGTCGCGCAGCAGGTGAAATTCATCCTTGAGATCAGCGTAGGCTTTTTTCAAGCCGGCACGATTTTGGAAGAGCTGCATGAGGCGCTCGTCCTCGGCACTCATGGCGCCGGCATCCGCCCCCACCTTCAGAAAACTCAGCTTGTCGATCAAAGTCCCGCCTCGGTCAACAAATGAAGCAGGCGACCCCGAGCAGCATTTATCCGCTAGAAGTGATGTCCCCGCTCGGCACAATATTCAAGCCACTTGTTTAACATCATGTTGCGGGTCCAGCGCTGATCCAGTTCACGCTTGAGGCGGGATTGTAATTTCGACAGCTGCGGATGACGGAGAAAGCCACGGAAGCTGCGCACTTCGGCGAGACGCGCATCGTGATAGACACACACCTCCAGATCCGGATCGCGCACGCAATCGGGCTCGGAATCGAATTCATACGTCAGGCGAAAGACGCTGGTATAGCGCGACAGCTCGAGGGGCGTGAGATGCAGATCACAGTCGGTGTCGACTCTGGACACCACGCTCGTCTTGATCGACCGCAAATCGCGCACGAGCCACGTCAAGCGTATGAAGTTACTTTCATACAGCGTCATGAGACTGACGAAGCTGCCCGGCTGAGCCCGCCATGATGTTTCGCACCACTGGTCCGCGATCATGACCCGACTATACCACGCAGGTAGCGGTTGTCAGGGACGAAGCCGACGCTCGATTCCGGTACGATCGAGAATCCGGCTGGATATTTCTTCGATGGAGCATTCCGTGGCGTCGATCACGGGGATGCCGTTACGCTCATACAGCGATTCGGCCGCGCGCACCTCGAAAGCGACCTGCGGAGCGGAGGAATACCGGCTGTCCGGGCGGCGCTCGTTGCGAATCTGTTGCAGCCGATCCGGTTTGATGGTCAAGCCGAATAGTTTATGGGAATACGCCTCGAGTGCCGCAGGCAATTTTCGCGATTCCAAGTCCTCGTCCGTCAACGGATAATTGGCGGCGAATATTCCGTATTGCATGGCCAGATACAGGCATGTCGGCGTCTTTCCCGAGCGCGATACGCCCACCAACACGACATCGGCCCGCTCGTAATCGCGCACCACCGACCCATCGTCGTTGGCCAAAGCGAAATTCGTCGCATCGATACGCATCGCGTAGGCATGGGTATCCGCCATGCGGTGTGTCCTACTCGTCAGATGCGAAGACTGGGTCTTGAGTTCGTTTTCGAGCGGTGATAAGAAAGGGTCGAAAAAATCGAGGAAGAATCCGGTACTTCCGCGCACCACGTTGCGCACGTCTTCTTGGACCAAGGTACTGAAGACGATGGGTCGGATTCCTTCCTGCCTGCCGACGAGGTCTATCTTGCGAACCGCTTCTATTGCCTTGTCAACGGTGGAGATAAATGGCACAGTCACTTGACGAAAATCGATGCCGTCGAACTGTGTCATGAGGCTATGCCCCATCGTTTCCGCGGTGATACCGGTTTGATCCGATACAAAAAATACGGTTCTTTTTATCACGATAGCTCCCTTGTGTCGGCGCGTTTTCGGCGCTGAAGTGTTTCACTTAATCCATCGTCGGACAAGCAATCAGTTATGAAGCCTTACATCATTCCGTTTGAAAAGTTGAAAAATACGGACGTCGAACTCGTGGGTGGCAAGAACGCGTCAATTGGCGAAATGATCTCGGGACTGGCGAGTCTCGGTGTCAGCGTTCCAGGCGGCTTTGCGACCACGTCGCACGCATACCGCGATTTTCTCGCTCAAGACGGATTGGACGAGCGCATCCGGGCCAAGCTGGCGACGCTCGATGTCGACGATGTCGAGCGGCTCGCGGTGGTCGGGAAGGAGATTCGCGGTTGGATGCTGGCGACGCCGTTCCCGCAGCGGCTTACCGACGAAGTGTTGGAGTCATGGCGCAAGATGGGCCAGGGCAGCGAGTTTGCCGTGGCCGTACGTTCGTCGGCGACCGCCGAAGATTTGCCGGAAGCGTCCTTTGCCGGTCAACAGGAGACTTTTCTCAACGTGCGCGGCGAAGAGCACCTCCTCTCGTGCATGCATGAAGTCTATGCCTCGCTTTTCAACGATCGCGCGATCGCCTACCGGGTGCACAGCAACTTCGACCATAACGCCGTGGCGCTTTCGGTGGGTGTTCAGCACATGGTGCGCAGCGATCTGGGCGCGGCCGGCGTTATGTTCACCCTCGATACCGACTCGGGGTTTCGCGACGTGGTGTTCATCACTTCCGCGTATGGCTTGGGCGAAACCGTGGTTCAAGGCGCCGTCAATCCCGATGAGTTCTACGTCTACAAGCCGGGCTTGCGCGCCGGGAAGCGCGCGGTGTTGCGCAAGAATCTCGGCGGTAAGGCCATCAAAATGGTTTATGCCGACCGCGGCTCGCAGGAACGCGTGCGCACCGTCGATGTCGCGCCGGCCGATCGTAATCGATTCTCCCTGAACGAAACCGACATCGTCGACCTGGCAAAACAAGCGCTCATCATCGAGGAACATTACGGCGCACCCATGGACATCGAGTGGGGCAAGGACGGCGATACGGGGAAAATATATATCCTGCAGGCCAGGCCGGAGACCGTTCAGAGCCGCGCCGGCAGAACCATTCAACGTTTCACCTTGAAAGCGCGTTCCACTCTGATCATCAGCGGACGTAGCATCGGTCAGCGCATCGGTGCGGGTCCGGCGCGCATCATCAAGGACGTGAAGGAAATGTCGCGCGTGCGTGCCGGCGATGTGCTGGTGGCGGACATGACCGATCCCGATTGGGAACCGGTGATGAAACGTGCATCCGCCATCGTCACCAACCGGGGCGGGCGAACCTGTCACGCGGCGATCATCGCGCGCGAACTCGGCATCCCGGCGGTGGTCGGCTGCGGGACGGCCACCTCCGCCATCAAAGAGAACCAGCCGGTCACGGTGTCCTGCGCCGAGGGGGATACCGGCTATGTCTACGACGGGATGTTGGAATACGACGAGCGCAACATCGAATTGGATTCGCTGCCCGCCATTCCGGTAAAGATCATGATGAACGTCGGCAACCCCGACCGGGCCTTCGACTTCGCTGGTATTCCGCACAAAGGCGTCGGCCTCGCACGCTTGGAATTCATCATCAATCGCATGATCGGAGTTCATCCGCGGGCGCTGCTGGAATTCGACAAGCAGAGCGCCGAGCTGAAAGACACCATCACCAAGCAGATCGCCGGCTATCCGGACCCCGTCAGTTTCTACGTCGACAAACTGACCGAGGGCATCGCACAAATCGCCGCCGCGTTTGCGCCCGAACCCGTGATCGTGCGTCTGTCCGATTTCAAGTCGAACGAATATGCGAATCTGATCGGCGGCAAGAACTACGAACCCCACGAAGAAAATCCGATGCTGGGTTTCCGCGGTGCTTCGCGCTATATCGACAAAGTTTTCCGACCCTGTTTCGAACTCGAATGCCGCGCATTGAAACGTGTGCGGGAGGACATGGGTTTGGCCAATGTACAAGTCATGGTGCCCTTCGTACGCACTCTCGAGGAGGCGAAGACGGTCACCGGCCTCCTGGCGGAAAACGGCTTGAAGCGCGGCGACAACGGACTGAAACACATCATGATGTGCGAACTGCCGACCAACGCGTTGCTGGCGGACCGCTACCTCGAATACTTCGACGGCATGTCCATCGGCTCCAATGACATGACTCAACTGGCACTCGGCCTCGACCGCGATTCCGGCGTGATAGCGAAGTTATTCGACGAGCGCGACGATGCGGTCAAGGCGTTGATGTCGCTCGCGATCAAGGCGTGCAAGAAGCAAGGCAAGTACGTCGGCATCTGCGGCCAGGGGCCGTCGGATCACCCGGAGCTCGCGCGCTGGTTGGTGGAGCAGGGAATAGACAGCGTTTCGCTGAATCCGGATACCGTGGTAGAGACCTGGATGTTCCTGGCCGGCGACGCGGTGGCCTGAACGTCTGCGCGGGCGCGCCGGGCATCCACGCGGGCTACGGATCCCTAGCCGCACGGGACGTTTACACGCGCAAAAACCGCTCGCGGTAAAACTGTAGTTCGCGAATGGACTCGCGGACGTCGTCGAGCGCCAGGTGAGTTGACGATTTCTGGAAGGCATGCGCGATGTGGGGCGACCAACGCTGCGCGAGTTCCTTCAGAGTGCTCACGTCCAGATTTCGATAATGAAAAAACCGTTCGAGCTTCGGCATCAGGCGCGCCAGAAAGCGGCGATCCTGACAGATGCTGTTGCCGCACATCGGGGAGCGCCCCGCCACCGTCCACGATTCCAAAAACTGTAGGGTTTCGCGCTCGGCTGCCGCCGTGTCCACCGAGCTTGCCAACACTCGCGCGGCGAGACCCGAACCGCCGTGCTGCTTGCGGTTCCAATCATCCATCGCAGCGAGCGTGGCCTCGCTCTGACGGATGGCCAGTACCGGACCTTCGGCCAGCACGTTGAGGTGTTTGTCGGTTACGATCGTGGCGATTTCGATGATGACATCGGTTTCGGGTTGCAGACCGGTCATCTCCAGATCGATCCAAATGAGATTTTCGGAGGATTTCATCGTGTCTTCGTGGAGCTGAAAAACGCATGGTAGCAGAGCGAACCGACGCGCAGCGCGCCGGGACCGGCGTCGTGCTCGCCAGTTATGGTCGCGGCGTCCTCGTACAATCGAGCGGCGCCGCCGCAGCGGCGGGCGCCCTGCGCTGTTCTCTCGAGGGCCGCAAGCAGCGCATCGTATGCGGCGATCGCGTCAATTGGATCTACCATTCCGCCAACGACGGCGCCTCCATCGCGTCCATCGAACCGCGCCGCAATCTCATCGAGCGCATCGATGCGCGCGGGCGTGCCGAACCGGTAGCGGCCAACATGGACCGATTGGCCATCGTGGTGGCGCCCGAACCGACTGCCGACTGGTTCTTGGTCGATCGCTACTGGGCCGCCGCGCAATTGAAAGATATCGCGACGTTGCTGATCGTCAATAAGGCAGACCTCGGGTTCGCTGCGATCGACGCCGAAATCGCAATCTATCGTAAGCTCGGCCTGCCTTGCGTAGAGATTGCCGCGCATGACGGGACCGGCCTCGCCGCTCTGCGGCAGTCGCTGGCCGCCGGTGCGACGATGCTAGTGGGCCAATCCGGGGTGGGCAAGTCCTCCATCGTCAACGCCCTCGTGCCGGAGGCGGCGGCGCAGACGTCGGAACTGACCCGGGATGCCGAGGGACGCCATACCACCACCACGGCTCGCTGGTACCGCCTGGACGCGCCGGCGGCCATCGTCGATGCCCCGGGAGTGCGCGACTTCGCACCGCCGGCGAGCCTCGTGCGGGCGGCGGAGCGCGGTTTCATCGAAATTCATGCCTCCAGCGTGCACTGCCGCTTCAACGATTGCCGTCATATGGAGGAACCCGGGTGTGCCGTCAGGACGGCGGTTGCCGCGGGAGGCATAGCGGCGCGCCGCTATGAAAGCTACCGACGGCTGATACGGTTATACGACAAGCTGGCACCGCAGCACTTCTGAGGACTCGCGGCCTCGATCAAGACACGGCGGTGCGCCCCGCCAGCGCGTGGGCGAGCGTGCCGCCGTCCACATATTCCAACTCGCCGCCGACCGGCACGCCATGCGCGATCCGCGACACCTTGAGCCGGCGTCGCAACGCCAGTTCGCCGAGATAGTGAGCGGTCGCCTCGCCTTCCACGGTGGGATTCGTGGCCAGGATCACTTCGTTGACCTCGCCCGCCGCCAGCAACCGATCGAAATCGTCCAAGCCGAGCTCCGCGGGTCCGATGCCGTCGAGCGGCGACAAATGCCCCATCAGCACGAAATAGCGGCCGCGAAACCCGCCGGATTGCTCGATGGCGACCACGTCGGCCGGCGATTCCACCACACAGAGCTGCGACACGTCGCGTTGCGGCGATGCGCACGTCATGCATAAATCGCTTTCCGTCAACATCCGGCATCGCGTGCAGCGCCCGACGCGATCGATCGCCTCCGCCAAGGCATGGGCGAGCACGCGTCCGCCGTTGCGGTCGCGCTCCAACAAATAGAACGCCATGCGCTGAGCCGATTTCGGCCCCACTCCCGGCAGGCAGCGCAGCGACTCGATCAATCGAGCCAACGTCGGTGTGTACTTCATCGCAACGGCGGTCCGCTCAGAACGGTAACTTCACACCCGACGGCAAATTCAGGCCGGACATGAGGCCTGCATACTTCTCCTGACTTCGTGCCGCCAGTTTATGCACCGCGTCATTGATGGCCGCCATGATCAGATCCTCGAGCATGTCTTTATCCTCGGCGAGCAGCTTGGGCTCGATGACGATGGACTTCGCCTCGTGACGCCCGTTCAAGACGATTCTGACCATGCCGGCACCCGCCTCGCCGACTATTTCCAGTTCGGCCAGCTCGGCTTGCGCCTTCTGCATGGTTTCCTGCATCTGCTGCGCTTGGCGCATCAGGTTACCCAATCCCCCTTTCAACATGACCGTGTTCTCCTGCGGATTCAGTTGCCCGGTTTGACCGAAGTCGTATCGACTTCGGCCCCAAAACGCTCGCGCAGCCCCTTGACGGTGGCATCTTCTTCGAAGGCCGACGCGGCACGCAGAGTCTTATCCTGTTCGGCCATGGCACGCCGCCGTGCCGGCGTGATGAGCGCGGATCCGGTGATCTCATAGCTGACTCGAATTTCGCGCCCGAAATAAGTAGACAGATTTTGCGCCAGTTTGTCTTCGACCTGGCGGGTGCGCCGGTCGGCCGCCGACTGCTCGAGCTGCAAGCGCAGTACATCGTGCTCGAAGGAAGCCGGCACACAGTTCATGGCGAATTGCCGGACCATTCCGCTCAAATTCGCAGCGTCGACCAACGCCGGCCAGCTCCCTGCATCGATGACCGAAGAGCGGCTCGGTTTGGCAGCAATGGCCGGTGCCGCAGACGTCGCTGTAGACGTAGCCGCAGCCGCAGCCGGCGCTGGCCCTGGCGCTGATGCCGAAAGCGGTGCTGCAGGCGGCGCCGCAGCCGCGGTAACCGGTGCCGTCGCCGTCGCCGACTCCGGGCGAAACGCCAGCATGCGCAACAAGCACATTTCGAAACCGACTCGAGGCTCCGGCGCCATGGCGAGATCGCGGCGTGCGCCTAGTGAGATCTGGTAATACAGTTGAACGTCTTCCGGCGTGAAGGCGTGCGCCAAATTCGCCAGCGCAGCCGCGTCGAACTCCTCGTCTTGTTGGGCTGCATCGGGGACGATCTGCACGATGGCGATGCGCTGCAGAAAGGCCGCCATGTCGATCAGTGCCCGGTCGTAATCGGGTGCGTCGCGGTCGAGGTCGCGCACGTGCGCAAGCAGCCCGGGACCATCCTGAGCCGCCAGGGCGGCGAGAATCCGCGCCACGTGTCCGCGGTCGATGGTGCCCAGCATCGAGCGTGCGTTCGCTTCGTTCAAGGCACCGCCGCCGAAGGCAATCAGCTGGTCCATCAAGCTCAGCGCATCGCGCATGCTGCCCTCCGCGGCACGCGCCAGCAACGCCACGGCGGGCGCTTCGAACTCCAGAGTTTCGGCCGCTGCGATGAACTTCAAGCGTTCACCGATCAAGCCCACGGACAGCCGCTTGAGGCTGAATTGCAGGCAGCGCGACAACACGGTGACCGGCAATTTTTGCGGATCGGTGGTGGCGAGCAAAAACTTGACGTGCGGTGGCGGCTCCTCGAGGGTCTTCAGCAACGCGTTGAACGAATGATTCGACAGCATGTGCACCTCGTCGATGAGATACACCTTGTAGCGGCCGCGGCTGGGCGCGTATTGCACGTTATCGAGCAGCTCGCGCGTATCGTCCACCTTGGTACGCGACGCGGCGTCGACTTCGATGAGATCGACGAAACGACCTTCGTCTATCTCGCGGCAGGCCGCGCACACGCCACACGGATTGGCGCTCACGCCGGTTTCGCAGTTCAACGATTTGGCGAGAATTCGCGCCACCGTGGTCTTGCCCACGCCGCGTGTGCCGGTGAACAGGAATGCATGGTGAACTTTACCGCTGTCGAGCGCATTACCGAGAGCCCGCAGCACATGTTCCTGCCCGACCATTTCAGAGAAACGCTTGGGGCGCCATTTACGCGCTAGTACGATGTAGCTCATGGGTCTCGAGTTTAGCCGCAGCGCGTTGCGTGTGTAACGCGCGCAGACGATTTAGGGAGGCGATCCGCGCCAGCAGGACTTCGGCGCCCGACTTAAAGCCTCTACCGCTGCTCCCTTCCGGGCCTGACGGAGTTCGTGGCCAGTCGTCGCGAAGATGCAAACGCGAACCGCCATAGACTGATCGTGATCATCGGCGGCCGGCGGTATCCCCTTGTGGCGGAGAGGGAGGGATTCGAACCCTCGAACACCTTTTAGGATGTTACTCACTTTCCAGGCGAGCGCCTTCGACCACTCGGCCACCTCTCCACTTGCAACCTAAAACCGCACCTCCAACGGGGTTGCAGGGTACCGGAGGTCGCCTCAGCGATCAAATCTAGCCGCTGGCGGCCTTGTTGGTCGGGGCCGCCTTGTAGCGAGGCGGCAGATCCAGACAGGCGTCCTTGGGGCCGGGAGGTGGCGGAGAGATCTCCACCGTCGGGATGACCAAGGCACCCTGGATATTGGGCGAATCCAAACCGTCGGGAACCTTCAACGGCGCTACCTGCAAGGCCTGTTGATACTCCTGGCGGGTATGACAGTCCGGATTGAGCCGGCTGATGATGCGGTTGTAACAACCGCTCAATAGCGTCGCTGCGGCGCCTAAAACGAATAAACGCTGAAAACTCATGCTGCTTGATCCTCGAGGGTGACGCCCGCCGCGCGCATGGCGCGTAGCACCGCTTCATGATGCACGGCTGCCAGTTCGACCAATGGTAAGCGGATTGCGTTCCCCATGAGACCCATTCTTGCGATCGCCCACTTCACCGGGATGGGACTCGCCTCGACGAACAGATCCTTATGCAGCGGCTGCAGGTCCGTATCGATGGCGCGGGCGGTGGCCAAATCGCCGCGCAGCACCGCCGCGCAGACCTCGTGCATGCGGCGTGGTACCACGTTGGCGGTGACCGAGATGACCCCCTTGGCGCCCGCCGTCATACTGTCGACGGCCGTGGCATCGTCGCCCGACAAGACGATGAAGGCGTCCGGCACGGCGGCCAATAATTCGCTGACACGTCCGACCTGAGTATTCGCTTCTTTTACCGCGACGATCTGCGGGTGGCGCGCCAGCCGCGCCACGGTGGCCGGCAAGAGATCGACCGCCGTGCGGCTCGGCACGTTATAAAGTACGACAGGTGCCGACGAGGCCTCCGCGGCCGCCGCGAAATGCCGGTACAGCCCTTCCTGAGGAGGCTTGCTGTAGTAAGGGGTTACCAGCATCACGGCATCGACTCCGAGTCGCGACAAGCGCCGCGTGCGTGCCACGGTGGACGTGGTGGAATTCGGACCCGCACCGACGATGACCTTGAGCTTGCCCCGACAC
>CAZZXZ010000059.1:0-19325 GCA_964658135.1 uncultured Acetobacteraceae bacterium
GCCTGTAACGCGCGCGTCCGACACGTTTACGGCAGCGCGCGTAGCCGGACGAGCAGCAGCAAACTGACCGCCACCATCGCTGCGGCGAAGCCACGTAACGCGGCAATGGCACAATTGGCGGCCAGGATGCCGAGCGGCTGGGACGCCGGATGCCAGCCATGGCGCGCCAAGAAGGCCACGCCGAGGACCGCGGTGAGCCCGACGTAGCCGGCGATCCACCAATAACGTTCCCTGCAGGCCAGCGGACGCTCCGGAAAGGAGTTTTGCACGCGCGGGTGCCGCAATCCGTACGCCACGATGCCCAACACCACCGTAAGCCCGATTAGCGTACTCAAGTCTTGCAGCAACGTGGTGCCCGCCAGGCGATGACCGGCAATGGAAACCACCGGGTCGTCGAGAATCGGGATCATGCGCACGCCGCGCGCGCCTTCGTGCGTGAAGCCGTCCCAAATCAGATGCGTCAAGGCGCCCAACAAGACGCCGAGCGCCGCGTAGGCCCACTGTTTGAGATCGGCGATGTCGGCCGGTACCGCAAAGGCGCGCCAGCGGCCGTAGGCCGCGTTCGGCAGCACGGCAATCACCGGACCCTTGATGAGTTGTTGAAAAATCCAGAAGGTCGCCAGACCCACCGGCAAACAAAACGTCAGCAGCCCGATCGCACTATGGGTCTCGATCCGCGCCGGCCGCCAGGGCATGAACAAGCCGAAATCGGGAACCATGCTGCCGATGACCGTCGCAGACAGCAGTCTCCAGCGCGCCAGCGGCCGGGAAAACGGCAGGATGGCCGCGGCGTGAGAAATCGTGAATGGCATCGGAACCTTCGGGTGTCACACAAACGTCATGTTAAATGTTTATAAACCGCCGGCTGGTTCCCAGTTTCACGTCGAGAAATAGGCATGGCCCCGATAGACGCAGCCGTTCACCCACCGCTTACCTCACCTCTCACGCGCCAAAAACCGAATCCGTGGTTCAACGGCCTTGCCGCGGTCGTGATCGTACTTGGCATCATATACGCAGGCTATCATCTGGCGGCCGACTTATCGGTGGTGCGTGACACCCGGGCGTTTCCCTTCGTGCTGCTCGGCATCGCCCTCTTGATCGCGTTGGGCTTCGAATTCGTCAACGGCTTCCACGACACCGCCAACGCGGTGGCGACCGTCATTTACACGAATTCGCTGTCGCCCAATCTTGCGGTGGTTTGGTCGGGTTTCTTTAATTTTCTCGGGGTCTTGGTGTCGGGCGGCGCGGTGGCGTTCGGTATCGTCTCGTTGCTGCCCGTGGAACTGATTCTGCAGGTCGGCAGCGGCGCCGGTTTCGCCATGGTCTTCGCGCTGCTCATCGCGGCGATTCTTTGGAACCTCGGCACCTGGTATTTCGGCCTGCCTTCCTCGAGCTCGCATACCTTGATCGGCTCGATCATCGGCGTGGGTCTGATGAACCAGCTCATGGCGGCCAACCCCTCCGGCACCAGCGGAGTCGATTGGAGCCAGGCGACGAAGATCGGCGAAACGCTGCTCGTCTCGCCTCTGGTCGGCTTCAGCGCCGCGTATCTGTTGCTGAGCGTGCTCAAGGCAACCATCAAGGTTCCCGCGTTGTATCGCGAACCCGAAGGCACGAAGCCACCGCCGTTGTGGATCCGTGGCTTGCTCATATTGACCTGCACCGGCGTGAGCTTTTTTCACGGCGGCAACGATGGACAAAAAGGCATGGGCCTCATCATGCTGATATTGATCGGCACCGTGCCCACCGCCTATGCATTGAACCGCACCATGCACGAACAGGACGTGGCGGCGTTCGTCGCCGCGTCGTCACAGGCACGCACCGTCCTCTCGCACTATGGCACCGGCGCGACGCCGGCGGATCCGCATGCCGCGGTACTGGCCCTCGTGGAAAAACGGACCTTCGGACCCGAGTCGATTCCTGCACTCACCGCATTGGCCGGTTCGATTCAACGGCAGGTCGATCAATTTCATTCGATTGCGAACGTCCCGCCGGAGCGAATGATCAACATTCGCAACGATATGTACATCGCCAGCGAAGCGCTGCGCTTCCTGCCTAAATCGACGACGATCACGGTCTCGGCAAGCGATCAAAAGGTACTTGCCGTGTACAAAAAACAGTTGGACAACGCCACCAAGTTCATTCCGACCTGGGTCAAGGTCGCCGTCGCCATCGCGTTGGGCCTCGGCACGATGATCGGCTGGAAACGGATCGTCGTGACCGTCGGCGAACGCATCGGAAAGACTCATTTGACGTATGCCCAAGGGGCGTCTGCCGAACTCGTCGCGATGGCCACCATCGGCGCCGCGGAAATGTACGGTTTACCGGTCAGCACCACGCATGTCTTGTCCTCGGGAGTCGCCGGTACCATGGTCGCGAATCACTCCGGCCTGCAGTGGGCGACGGTGCGTAATCTGCTGATGGCCTGGGTGCTGACCCTGCCGGTGTCGATCCTGCTCGCAGGGTGCTTGTACTGGCTGCTGCGCACGCTTCTGTAACACGGCGGGCAGGTGACCCGGGCAGGCGCAGCGCGCTAAGGGCAGCGCGCTAACCTTTGCGGTCAGAATTGCGCATGGACGCGCACCGCGAAAATAGACACCGGGCCGCGGTCCGTGTTGTATCCCGGGTTCTTCACCCATTGGTAATCCAAGCTGACCTGGGCGAAGGACAGCACCGCCAGCTTGTAGTACGCCTCGGCCACCTGTTCGGGTCCGGCGTGCGGTAATTTCCCGTCGCCGATCAATATGCCGAGCCCACCGGCGTTCAAGTACCGCTCTCGTTCGCCGGAAATGCCATCCACGATGGCCACGATCCCGATGGTGTCGTCGGCACGTCGCCACCCCATGCCCTTGATCGACAACCCGGCCGCAACGGTGCGGTCCACATCCGTAAATTCGTAGGCTTCGACGTTGCCCGCCGCTTTGCCGACGCGTGCAAACAAACCCAGAGCGGGGCTGATCTGTTGCTCGAGATCGAGACTCGCACCGAGCCGGCTGCGGTAATGGCGTACCGCCGCGATATCGACCGGTTCACCGCTGACGGCGGCGACTTCGAGCGCTTGGTCGAGCAAGCCCATGCGACCCCGCGAATCGAACATGGTCAGCAACAGGCGGCCCGGTCGACCCCCGAGTTCATGGCGTTTCTCGATTTCCCCATCGAGTTGGAATTCGTGGCCGGCGGGTTCCAAGTGCTCGCTGTTGGGTACGCTGGACAGGTCGAACACTCCGAAACGCAGAGTCCACGCGCCGTGGTACCACTCGCTCGCTGCGCCTACGGTAAAGCCCCACGCATCGGCCGCATAATCGAACGACCCGGCATCGATCGCAGCCCAGTTGAGAAAATCGTTACGCTGATCGTGCGCGTATTGATTGGTGTCGAAAACATCGGTCACCGCGAACTTACCGACCGTGAACACCCAGCGGTCGGCGCTGCGCGAGCCACCCAGCTGCATCTGGTCCGGCGCAACCGTCTCGAGGGTGTCCCCGGTGCCGACGGTCTGGCGTAAAAAGGCGTGCGGCAAACGCAGGTAGGGCGCAGCCTTGCCGACCTTGTACGCTTCGGCGCTCGGAAATGCCGCCACGCCCAAGGTGTCGTCGAGCCCGAAGCCCTGATCGATTTCCGGGGCCAGCCACAACTCCGCGCCCGACCAAAGTCGCGCACCGAGGAATAGCGTCGCATCGGTGGTCTCACGTCCTTCGGAGCGCGACAAACTGTTGGGTCCGGCGTACGGCGCCGGGAAGGCATCGGTTTCCTGTTCGACGTAGGTGAACTGACCGTGAACGGCAAACGGCTGATCGACACCGTCGACGCGGTCGGCAGGGGCGACGGCCTGCAAAGCCTCCTGTGCCAAGACGTGCTGTACGCACGCCAGCCACAGCGCCATGCTCAATGCGACCAGGCGCAGTCGTTTGTCCATGGCCGGCAACGTAGACTCTTTAGGTGATGCATTCATGACAAAATCCCGGCGCAAAAACTGCCGTCACCGGCAGTGGGAAATATACCCTACAGGGGTATAGTTAAGCAAGGTAAGGAGTCGGTTATGGTTGACGGTGTCGAGGACGGATTTAAGCCATCGAATCAGGTGCGGCCGCCGCTCGGCGCAGGCGCCCCGCCCGTGCTGAGCCGCGCCCTGCCTTTCATCGTCGCCGCCACGTTTTTCATGGAATACCTGGATACGACGATCATCGCGACCGCGCTGCCGGAAATGGCACGCTCGTTTGCCGTCGGGCCCAACGAAATCAGCCTCGGCATGACGGCTTACATGTTGACGCTCGCGGTGTTCATTCCGCTGAGCGGCTGGATTGCCGATCGATACGGCTCGCGCACGGTCTTCGCCGGCGCTCTCGTGATCTTCACGGCGGCCTCGGTACTGTGCGGATTGGCGCCGAACCTCACCGCCTTCACCGGCGCGCGAGTGCTGCAGGGGATGGGCGGCGCGTTGATGGTCCCCGTGGGCCGCATGATCGTCGTTCGCAATACGGAAAAAAGCCGCCTGATGAAAGCCATCTCGACCATCACCTGGCCTGCCATCGTGGCCCCGGTGGTCGGTCCCAGCGTCGGCGGTTTCATCACCACCTACTTCACGTGGCATTGGGTTTTCTTTCTCAACGTGCCCTTCGGCTGCGGGGCATTGTTGGCCATCGCGAAGTACGTCCCCAATCAGCGCGACGCCGAGCGACGGCCGCTCGATCTGGTCGGCTTCTGTTTGAGTGGATTGACTCTCACATCGCTGCTCTACGGGGTCGAAATAGCGAGCCATCGGGAAGCGAGTCTCCTGCACGCGGCGGCCTTCGTTTTGGCGGCACTCGTCCTCGGCTTTTTCTCGGTGCGGCATTTCCGGGTGAGCCGCAGTCCACTGCTCGATTTGACGACTCTGCGGGTACAGACCTTTGGCGTGACGGTGCTGTGGGGGGCCGCCACCCGCATCGGCATCGAGGCGGTGCCGTATCTATCGCCGCTGCTGTTCCAGGTGGGATTCGGGCTGTCCGCGTTTCACTCGGGCTTGTTGTTGCTGGCCACCGCGACCGGCAATCTAGGCATGAAAGCATTCACCACGGTGATCTTGCGGCGTTTCGGCTTTCGCAAGGTCGCGGTCGTAAACGCCGCGGTCGCCGGCATTTTCATCATGGCCTGCGGCTGGCTGCGGCCCGCGACACCGCTCGCCCTGATGCTGGTCGTACTGTTCATCTACGGGCTGGCGCGTTCCCTGCAATTCACCACGTTGGCGACCTTCGCGTATGCCGACATCGACGATGCGCAAAAGAGCTCCGCGAGCACGCTGCTGAGCGTCGCGCAACAGATGACCATCGGCATGGGGATCGCGTTCGGGGCCGTCTGCCTGCGGGCGTCGGCGTCCCTGCATGGCGCCGGCTTCGACACTGGCGCGCACGCAAACGCGTTGGCGCTGGGCGATTTTCGCTGGGCATTCGCGGCCGCCGGCATGCTCGTGTTCATCTCCATCGCCGGTTACCTCCGGTTACCGCGCGATGCCGGTCACTCACTCTCGGGTCGTTGAGCCTCGAGACGGGCACGCACGCGCGCAAGATCGTCGGCCGTATCCACTCCGGCGGGCGGGGCCGCGGCCAGCGCCACCAAGTGGATGGTCATGCCATGTTCCAAGGCGCGCAACTGTTCGAGTTTTTCACTGATTTCGAGCGCAGTCGGCGCCCATGCCGCGAAAGTCGACAAGGCGTCGACTCGATAAGCATAGAGGCCGATGTGACGCCAGGCGCCCGCGTATGCGCCGGGACGGCCATCGATGGTCTGGTCGCGAGGCCACGGCACCGGAGCACGGCTGAAGTACAGGGCGCGCCCGTCGAGTGCACGCAGCGCTTTGACGCAGCTCGTGTCCAAAAATTCGTCGAGACCGGCGATCGGCGCCACCGCCGTGGCGATATCGATGCCCGCCCGCAGCGCAGCCGCGACGGCGGCGATCACGGCCGGGGGCATCAGAGGCTCATCGCCCTGAAGATTCACCACCACCTCGTGCGCGGCAAAACCGCGCGTTCTGGCGACCTCGGCGATGCGATCGGTGCCGGAGGCGTGGGCCGGCGAGGTCATCAGACAATCACCGCCAAAGTGCCGCACCGCATGCTCGATTCGCGCATCGTCCGTGGCTACCGTCACGGAAACCGCCCCGCTCGCGCGCGCACGGTCCCAGACCCATTGCACCATGGGCTTACCGGCGATCGGCAATAACGGCTTGCCGGGCAATCTCGACGCCCCGTAGCGGGCCGGGATGACGACGTGAAACATGCGGTACCGCGCCGCCGGTCAGCGATTCAGGAGTGGATCGTCGACGGCGAGCACGCGGGCCTCGTCCGGCAACATGACGGGAATACCGTCGCGCACTGCATAGGCGAGTCGATCGGGGCGACAAATCAATTCCATGGTATTGCCGCTGCCCGAGTTGCGCAGCGGGCCTTTGCAGAGCGGACAGACCAATAATTCCAACAAACGCTTATCCATCGATCGGTCCTTGCGATGCGAGATCGCGGTGAGTCATTTTCGTCAGCACGATGTCCAACAGCGCCTTCGCCTCGGTGCCGTCGAAACTGGCGCTCACCGGTACATAGAAATGCCGTGTGCCGGCGAACGCGCCGCATTTTACGGCATCCTTCTCGGTCATGAGCACGGGCTTGTCGTCGTCGAACTCTATATCGGCGCGGGTCAGCCGCGCATGATCGCCCAGCGCACGCCCGGCCACCTCGATCCCCCGCGATCTCAGCATGTTGAAAAACCGATCGGGGTTGCCGATGCCCGCGACGGCATGAACCGACGCGCCCACCCAGGCAGTCAGCGGCTGGACGGCGCCGCCGCGCAAAGCCACCGCGTGCCGGGCTTCCAGGTGCATGCTGAGCGCGCCGGACAACAAGGCGCGACCCCCGTTGACGACCACCGCGTCGGCGCGCTTCACACGACCTGGTGTCTCTCGTAAGGGACCCGCCGGCAGCAACCAGCCGTTCCCGAACCGCCGATCACCGTCGATGACGATCACTTCGCAGTCGCGCGCCAGGGCATAGTGCTGCAAACCATCGTCGCTGACGATGACGTCGCATCCGGCGCCGACCAACAAGCGTGCCGCGGCCGGGCGATCGCCGCCGATCGCCACCGCAACGCCCGTGCGCCGGGCCAGCAGCGGCAGTTCCTGCCGCGCCCGCTCCACCGTCGCCCACCGTGGCGGGGTCGTCGGCCGGCGCGACACGGCGGATGCTTCTCGACGAACCGCCGTAGCCGCGCGTCACCACCCCGGGGGTGTAACCGCGCTCGATCAGCTGCGCGACCAGCCAGCAAACGAGGGGCGTCTTGCCGGTGCCCCCCACGCTGACGTTGCCCACCACCACCACGGGGCAGGGCAGACGCGCTGCGCGACGAACGCGTTTGGCGTAAAGCATGCGTCGCGCGCCCGCGGCGGCGCCGTACGCCACCGACAGCGGCACCAGCCACCAAGGCGGCGCACCCCCCTCGTACCAGATACGGTTAAACCACGATTCGAGCGACATGCCATGCGCTACGCGTTGAATTGCATCCCGTGCAGGGCGGCATACAGGCCTTCGAGTCGCAGCAACTCCCGATGATCACCCATCTCGACGATGCGTCCGCGGTCCAGAACGATGATTCTGTCGGCACTCTCGACCGTCGACAATCGATGCGCGATGACCAACGTGGTCCGACCTTGCATCAAGACGCCCAACTCGTGTTGGACGCGGCGTTCGGATTCGTTGTCGAGCGCGGCGGTGGCCTCGTCGAGAATCAAAACCGGGGAGTCCTTCAACAGCGCACGCGCGATCGAAATCCTCTGGCGCTGGCCGCCGGACAAGTTCTGGCCGCGATCGTGCAACGGCGTTTCGAACCCCTGCGGTTGCAAGGCGACGAATTCCATGACGTTGGCGGCGCGCGCCGCGGCCTCGACCTGGGCGTGGGATTTCGTGGTGGCGTTGAACGCGATGTTGTTACGGATGGTGTCGTTGAAGAGGACGACTTCCTGACTGACCAAACTGACCTGGGCCCGCAGGTCGGTGAGGCGGTACTCGCGGACGTCGACGCCATCCAGCAATATGACGCCCGACCCCACGTCGTGAAATCTCGGCAGCAGACCCACCAGAGTGGTCTTGCCGCTGCCCGAACGACCGACGATGGCGACGGTCTCGCCCGGCCGCACGCGGAAACTCACCTCGTGCAACACCGGCTCCGGCTCGCCGGCGTAGGTGAACGACACGTTGCGAAACTCGATGTCGCCACGGGCACGCGACAACGCGCGGGCGCCGCCGTGGCCTTCCGTCGGCTGATCCAACAACTCGAACACGCTTTGCCCCGCCGCGACACCCTGTTGCAGCGGGCCGCCGACATTGACCAAACTGCGCAAGGACTCCGGAATCAACATGAGCGCGGTGAGAAAGCCGATGAACTCATCCACCCGCATGTCGTGCAGGAATACCTGGCGGATGGACACGTACAGCACGCTCGCGAGCGCCAGCGCCGCAATCACCTGCACGACCGGGTTGCTGATCGACTTGGCCCTGATCAATTTCATGTTGGATGCGCGATTCAATTCGTTCACTTGCTCGAAACGTTCGACCTGATGATCCTCGGCATTGAAGATCTTGATGAGACGATGCGCATCGATGGCTTCCTTCGCCACCCGGGTGATGTCGCCCATCGAGTTCTGGATGCGCGTGCTGTAGCGCCGGAAACTACGGTTGGCGATCTGCATCAGCCAACCGATGATGGGTGCGGCCGCGACGCAGAACAGCGCGAGGCGCCAGTTCAAGTAAAACAAGTAACCCAACAACCCGATCAGTGTCAGGCTGTCGCCGATCAGCGAGATGGCGGCGTTCGTGGCCGCGCCCGCCACCAGTTCGATGTTGTTGGTCAACTTCGACAGGAGATGGCCGGATTGCTGACGGTCCAGAAACGCCGTCGGCAGACGCAGATAATGCGCAAACACGTCGCGACGCAGCCCCTTGACGACCTGGCGTCCCACCCAACTCGGATAATAGTTGGCCACGTAGTCGCCGATCCCGCGCAACATGAACAGCACCACGACACCCAGCGGAATCTCCCACAGGATGCGCGGGTCCTTGACGACGAACGCGCCGTTGAAAAAGCGCTTCACCAGATAGGCGAGCGCCGACTGCGTCGCTGCAAACAACGCCATGCCCATGACGCCGATCATGAATACGCCGACGTGCGGGCGAGCATAACGCAGCAACCGCCGGTAAATCGGCCAGGAACTAGTTGCCTTCATGAACCGTCGCGATATTGAGCTGCGTGAAGCCGAGCTTGCCGGCAACGTCCATGGCCGTGACGACGGCTTGATGGGTCGCGCGACCATCCGCGCGAATCGTCAGCGGACCGCGGTTCGCACCGGCTTGCGTGAGCAGCGCGGCGCGCAACGTCTCGGGATCCCCGTCCGGTAGCGCATGTTCGTTGACCCGATACCTGCCCTCGGCGGTGATCGCAACGACCAGCGGCTCGTGCGTCCCGCGCGGGACGGGGATGCGGCTCGCCTGCGGCAGCTGAACCTTGACGCGTCCCTCCTGTTGAAAGGTGGTCGATACCATGAAGAAGATCAGCAGCACCAACAGCACGTCGATGAGCGAGATCAGGTTGATCTCGGGATCCTCACGCCGGCGCGGCCGCAAATTCACGCGACGGGATTCAGCGCGTGGACGGCAGCCCGGTCATCCAACACATCGACGACCTTCATCGCTTCCTTTTCCATCTTGATGACCAACCGCTCCACCTTGCCGCGCAGAAATCGATACGCGATCAGCGACGGAATGGCGACCGTGAGGCCGGCGGCCGTGGTGATGAGCGCTTCGCCGATGCCGCCGGACAGCGTGCGCGGATCGCCGATGCCGTTGGCCGTGATCGCGTTGAAGGCATGAATGATGCCGGCGACGGTTCCGAGCAAACCCAGCAACGGCGCCACCGAGGCGATGGTTCCCAAGGTGTTGAGAAACCGCTCCAGATCGTGCACGACGTGCCGACCACCATCTTCCAGACGCTCGACCATCAGCACGCGCGGCTTGTTGCGATTGGCCAGGGCAATGGCCAGCAACTTGCCCAGCGACGAATTTTGTTCGAGCGCCTCGATGAGCTTATCGCTGATCTGATCCGCTTCAATCCAATTCCACACTTTCTGCGCCAAGTCGCGCGGAATAACGCGATTGGTCTGCAGGGTCCACAAACGCTCCAGAATGATGGCAACCGCCGCAATTGAACATAAAACGATCGGCCACATGAAGCCGCCGCCGGCGCGGATAATCTCCCACATTGCGTTCTCTTTAAGGTAATCCTCGGATTACGGGCATGATACGTGAGCCCCGGCGGTTGAGATACCGCCCCGCAGTCCCCACGTTTTACCTTGCAGGCGTTAGGGCGTACCCTTAGACGTCGGAGTAGATGGCGTCACGTCGGAGCGAACCGCGATCCATGCAACGTTGGCTGAGAAACATGGTGCCTCATCGCACGGCACTGGAGACGCATTGGTGCCTGAAGCCGTTTTCCGCGTTGGTGGTCAAGCGCGGTTGCTGGCTGTTCAAACGAACCAGCGTGATCCGGGCGTTCTCGCTGGGATTGTTGATCGCATTCGTCCCTCCGACACCCATCGTGCCTTTGCACCTGGCGTTATGCGCAGTCTTCGGCATCCTTTTCAGGCTGAACATGCCGGTACTGTTCACGACCGTCTTCGTCAGCAACCCGTTCACGTGGTTTCCACAAATCATCGGCTCGATCTGGGTGGGGGCGAAGCTCATGGGGCTCGACCTCATGCCGATGGTGCATCAGCTCACGCACCAGAATCTATGGACACACTTGAATCAGTTGTGGGCGCCCTTGCTGCTCGGGGCGCTCGTGCTCGGCGTGTTGGCAGCCATTCTGGGCTACTTTCTCGGTCAGATGGTCTGGCGCGCCCGCATCCGCTACCGCTTGCGGCGTCGACGGCTAAATGCGAGTCTGCGGCGCAGCGCGCTCCACCAGCACCCCGTCGACTAAGGTCAGGATGCGATCCAGACGGGCCGCCAGACGTTCATCGTGGGTCACGATCACCAGACTGGTCTGCAACTCACGGTTGAGTTCCAGCATCAATTCGAACACCTGGGCGGCATTCATGCCATCGAGATTCCCGGTGGGTTCATCGGCCAACACCAGTTTCGGCTGAGTGACCAGCGCGCGGGCAACGGCAGCGCGCTGCCGCTCTCCGCCGGAAAGCTGCGACGGGCGATGAGTGAGGCGCGCGCCCAATCCGACACGCTGCAAAATATCGGCAGCTTGGGCTTTGGCTTGTTTCGGGTGGGTGCGCCGCACCAGAAGCGGCATGGCGACGTTCTCCAACGCGGTGAACTCCGGCAACAGGTGATGAAATTGATAAACGAATCCCACCGCGCGATTGCGCAGGCGGCCGCGTTCCTCGTCGCTCAACCGATTCATCGCGGAGCCGTCGATTTCGACGCTGCCGCGCGTCGGCAGATCCAAACCGCCGAGTAACTGCAACAGCGTGGTCTTGCCGGAGCCGGAGGCTCCCACGATGGCGATGCGCTCGCCCGCACGGACCGTAATCGAGGCATCGCGCAGCACCTGCAACGTGACGCCTCCCTGGATGAACTCTTTGGCGAGCCCCGCGCCCGCGAGTACCACCTTATTGGCTTCGGTCATTCTGGATACCCCTCATCAATCGTTACGAAGGGACTCGGCGGGCAGCAGCCGTGCCGCGCGCCAAGCAGGATAGAGCGTCGAGATCGACGTCAGGACGAATGCGAAGCCGCAAATTTTCACGACGTCCGAGAAACGGACATGAGCCGGTAAATCGCTCATGAAATACACGCGGGCGTCGAGAAATTTGAAGCCGACGATGCCTTCCAACCCATGCACGAGGTTTTGCAGGTTGGCCGCGATGGCGATCCCGAGCACCACGCCGAGGGCGATGCCGAGGGTGCCGATGAGCGTTCCCTGCACGACGAAAATCGACAGGATGCTGTTCGGCGACGAACCGAACGTCCGCAGGATCGCGATGTCGCGCCGTTTGCTTTTCACCACCATCACCATGGTCGAGACGATGTTGAACGCCGCGACGGCGACGACCGCCGACAACATGATGAAAAGAATTCGCTTCGTGATTTCTATCGACCGGAAGAAATTCGCGTGTTGCGTGGTCCAGTCCTCGACCAGGTAACTGCCGCCGAGCGCCGCGGCCGACTCACGCACGATGCGCGGCGCCGCATACATGTCGGCGACGTTCAAGCGCATGCCCGTCACGTCGGTGCCCATGAGCAGCAATTTGGCCACATCTTCCATGGCGAACAAGGCGATGCGGCGGTCGTACTCGTACATGCCGATCGCCACGATGCCCACGACTTCGAACGCGCGCATGCGCGGCATGACGCCGACCGGCGTGACGTCGCCTTGTGCGACGATCGCGACGACGCGATCGCCGACCCGGGCACCGAGTTCTTGCGCCAGATCCTTGCCCAAGATCACCCGATAGCGCCCCGCAACGAGATCCTCCAGTCGGCCGCTCAAGAGATGCGGCGTCAGGTCGGCGACCTTGCGTTCTGCGTCGGGCACGATTCCACGCAGTAAAATACCCGCCGATTTCTCACCGTGCGTGAGCATGCCCTGCGCCTCGATGTAGGGCGCCGCGGCGACGATGCCTGGGAAATGCGCCAGCTGGTCCTCGGCCTTGCGCCAGTTCGACAGCCGCCCTTCCAGACCCGAAATCGTCGCATGCGCGGTCAGGCTCAATATTCTCGTGCGCAGCTCTTCTTCGAAACCGTTCATCACCGAGAGCACCACGATCAATACGGCCACCCCCAGGGCCAGACCGATCACCGCGATCGCCGCGATCAAGGAGATCGTGCCGCGGCCCTTCGAGCGCACGTACCGTTGACCGAGGAAGCCTTCGTACCAATAACGCATCATTCGTAGCGCAATGCCTCGGCGGGCTGCGTTTTGGCGGCTTGCAGCGCCGGATAGATGGTCGAGAGAAACGTCAGCAACAAGGCCGCGAGCGCAATGCTCACCACATCGCTCGAGCGCGTCTCGCTCGGCACCGTCGAAATGTAGTACACATCGGGATCCATGATGTGCAGGTTCAACACCTGCTCGAGAAACGGCACGTGCAGCGCAATGGCGGTGCCGAGAATCACGCCGATGGCGGTGCCTATCCAGCCGATCAAGACGCCTTGCGTCATGAACACGGCGAGGACACCGCGCGGGCTCATGCCGAGCGTCCGCAGGATCGCTATGTCGGTGCGTTTATCGCTCACCACCATGACCAGCGTAGCCGCTATGTTGAAGACCGCCACCGCCACGATCAGCATCAAGATCAGCGCCATCATGGTCTTTTCGATGCGGATGGCTCGGAAATACGCCTCGTTGTCTTCGGTCCAATCGCGCACTTGCAGACCCGGCGCCAGACGTCGGGCGGCACTGCGCGCGAGCTCCGGCGCTTTCAAGACGTCATCGAATTTCAACCGAATACCTGCCGGGCCGGACATACCGCGCAGCGTTTGCGCATCCTCGAGGTTGATGAAAGCGAGTGCGCTGTCGTGTTCTTGCAGACCGACTTCGAAGATTCCCGCGACGGTAAATTCACGCAGCGAGGGCACGATGCTGCCTTTGCCGGCGCCCGATTTGACGATCCCGGGAGTCATCAGCGTCACGCTATCGCCCACCCCGACCTCGAGCTGATAGGCGAGCATACGCCCCAACACGATTCGATTCCGGCCCGGTTGCAGGTCGGCCAGTTTTCCCTCGCGCATGGCATCGTCGATGGTCGACACCCCGGGCTCGAGTTGCGGATCGATCCCCCTGACGATCGCCCCGCTCATGGCCGGCTGACTGCTCAGCATCGCATCGGTGTCGAGAAAAGGCGCCGCCCCCAGCAACTCCGGCGCGCCCTTGAGCTGCGCCAGCCGTTGCCGCCAATCGTCGATGGATGCACCGCCGGCATTCAAACTGGCGTGCGCCGACAAGCTCAGCAGTCGATCGCGAAGCTCCGAACCCAGCCCGTTCATCACCGACAGCACCACGATGAGGACCGCGACGCCCAGCGCGACGCCGAGCAACGAGACCCAAGTGATGAAGGAGACGAAGAATCCATGTTCGCGTGCCAGCGAGTAACGCAGGCCCACGAAAATCGTAACGGGCTGGAACATGCGCGGCGATTAAACCACAAAAGCAATAGTAATCAGAGTGTTAAATGGGTCAACATCCGGTGCGTGCGAGGCCTGCTATAGTCGGCAGCGTCGAATCGTCGCGGACGTCTGCATAACAAACGAGGTGTGCTATGGGCTATCCAATCCTGCGGGTCATGGCGGTTTTGGGTTTGAGTCTCTGCGCCGCCGTCTCGTCGAGCCGCGCCGAGACCATCGCCGTCGACGACGGAATTGCCGTCAAAGAGTCGGACGTGGCGACTCCTGCCCGTGGCATGACCATGGACCAAGTAGCGATGAAATTCGGCGCGCCCCTCGCCAAGGTACCGGCCGTCGGCAAGCCGCCGATCGCGCGCTGGCAATATCCCGGGTTCGTGGTCTATTTCGAGCGCGACCACGTGATACACAGCGTGACGGCGAATTCTTGAGACGATTCGCGTAAACTCCGAACGATAATTCCGTGCGTTTGGAACCCCCGCGATGCGAGCGTCGCGGCGGGCGTTTTTTTGTCGTTTTCGCGAAGTGATGCCCTTACTCGATCCCGGTCTTCCCAGCGTTGAATTCCCTGTCGTCAAGTGGGGGCGGCTCTATGGCGCTGCGGCGGCCCTGTGTCTGGCCGAGGCGGCTGCAAAGGCCTCAGGCCCGCTCATTGTCGTCACGCATAATTCGCGCGATGCCCAGACGCTGAGCGATGAGGTAGCCTTCTTCGCCGGCGGTCAACTTCCGGTACGGGTGTTTCCCGATTTGGAGACGCTGCCATACGATGGCTTTTCGGCCCATCCCGACATCACCTCGGCACGTCTGGCCACCCTGGCAGAGTTGCCGCGGGCTCGCCGCGGCATTTGGCTGGTGGCCGTAGACACCTTGCTGCAGCGACTGGCTCCACGCAGCTACGTCGAGGCATATTCGCTGAAAGTTCATGTGGGCGAGACGCTCGACTTGAATGACCTGCGCACCCGGTTGACGCTGGCCGGGTACGCCGCCGTGACCCAGGTGGTGGCGCATGGCGAGTTTGCACTGCGCGGCTCGCTGATCGATGTGTTTCCGATGGGTTCGGACAGTCCTTACCGTATCGACCTGCTCGACCAGGATGTAGAGACCATTCGCCATTTCTATCCCGACACGCAACGCTCGGGCGATAAGCTCGATCGGATCCAATTGCTGCCGGCTCGCGAAACACCGCTCAATCCGGATGCGGTGCGCGAATTCCGGCGCCGTTACCGTCTGCGGTTTCCGGGCGACCTGTCCGAGCAGGGCATTTACCGCGATGTGAGCGCGGGCCAGGCGCCGGGTGGTGTCGAATTCTTTTTACCGCTGTTCTTCGAGCGCACTTCGCATCTGTTCGAATACCTACCGCCGAGCAGCGTGGTGGTGGACATGAACGACGCGGGTGCGTCGGCGGACTCGCTCTGGAACGGCATCGTCGACCGGCACGACCAACTACGCCACGATCGTCACCGACCCATCCTGGATCCGGCCGAACTTTACCTGGCACCGGATGAGTTCCGCGCCGAATGGTCGGTCTGGCAACGCGTCGATTTGACGACCTTTGAATGCCCCCCCGAGACCGCGGGTCGCGTACAGAATTTCGCCAGCACGGCGCTGACCCAGGTGCGCATCGACGCCCGCGCCGAACAACCTGCCGCGGAACTGGTCGCTCATCTCGCCGCGACTCCAGCCCGCGTGCTGTTGGCTGCGGAGTCGGCGGGGCGTCGCGAATTGCTGTTGGATTTGTTGCGCGGGCGCGGGATTCAGGCAAAAATTTTCGAGAATTTCGCGAGCTTCGTCGGTAGCGACAGCGCGCTCGGCGTCACGGTATCCGGCGCCGTGTCCGGATTGCGGCTCGAATCGCCGCCGCTCGAGATCCTCACCGAAGCGCAGCTTTTCGGCGATCGCGCCCGCCAGGAACGCCGACGCCGACGCGCCGAGCGGGATCCGGCAAACATACTCAAGGAACTCACCGATCTGCGCATCGGTGCTCCGGTGGTGCACGAGGCTTACGGCGTGGGACGCTACGCGGGTCTGCAGACCATGGACGTGGCGGGTTACACGGGCGAGTTCTTGGTGCTCGAATACGCGGACGAGGACAAGCTCTACGTGCCGGTCCAAGCGTTGCACCTGGTGTCGCGTTACACCGGTGCGCCGGCCGAGACGGCACCGCTGCACAAATTAGGCGGCGAACAATGGCAGAAGGCCCGCCGTAAGGCCGCGCAGCGCATTCGCGACGTGGCTGCCGAACTCTTGGACTTGTACTCGCGACGGGCAGCGCGCGAGGGCACTCGAATGGCCTCGGGCGACGACGAATATCGTGCCTTCCAAGCCGGTTTTCGTTTCGAGGAGACCGCCGATCAGGCGAGCGCCATCGAGCAGGTGCTGAGCGACATGAAATCGGACAAGCCCATGGACCGGGTGATCTGCGGCGATGTGGGATTCGGCAAGACGGAGGTCGCCTTACGGGCCGCCTTCGTGGCCGTGCAAGCGGGTAAACAAGTCGCCATCCTGGTACCCACCACGCTGCTCGCTCAACAGCACTTCACCACCTTCACCGACCGTTTCGCCGATTGGCCCATACGCGTCGACAGCCTTTCGCGTTTTCGCACAACGAAGGAAGCGGCCGGGGTGGTCGACGGCGTGGCGGCCGGCGCGGTGGATATCGTGATTGCCACGCAGAGATTGCTGCAGGGAAAGATTCGCTTCAAGGATTTGGGGCTGGTCGTCATCGATGAGGAACATCGTTTCGGCGTGCGCGACAAGGAAAAGCTCAAGGCGTTGCGTGCCGAGGTCGACGTGCTCACGCTGACGGCCACGCCGATCCCGCGCACGCTGAACATGGCGATGGGGGGCCTGCGCGATCTATCGCTCATCACCACACCGCCCGCCCAACGGCTCGCCGTGAAGACCTTCGTTCTCGAATGGAACGAAACCATCGTGCGCGAAGCGGCCATGCGCGAGATCCGCCGCGGCGGACAAATCTACTTCGTTCACAACGCCATCGAAACCATCGAAAAGACCGCGCAGGCGATCCGCGAGTTGGTGCCGGAGGCCAGCGTCGCCGTCGGCCACGGCCAGATGCGCGAGCGCGAATTGGAACAGCTGATGCTGGATTTCTATCACCGCCGTTTCAACGTGCTCGTCTGCACCACCATCATCGAAAGCGGCATCGACGTGGCCACGGCTAATACCATCCTCATCGATCGCGCCGACCGGTTCGGGCTCGCGCAAATCCACCAATTGCGCGGACGAGTTGGCCGCTCGCATCACCGCGCATACGCCTATCTCATTACGCCACCGCGTAAGGCGATGACCGCCGATGCGGTGAAACGGTTGGAGGCATTGGAGTCGCTCGAAGAACTCGGCGCGGGATTCACGCTCGCCACTCACGATTTGGAAATTCGCGGTGCCGGCGAATTACTGGGCGACGAGCAGAGCGGTCAGATTCACGAAATCGGCTATACACTGTATATGGAATTATTGGAGCGGGCAGTGGCCGCTCTGAAGTCCGGCAAGGAGGCGGATTTGGACAAACCGGTGGATGCAGGGCCCGAGGTGGAGTTGCACCTGCCGGCGCTGATTCCGGAGGACTACGTGCCGGATGTGCATTTGCGGTTGGTGCTCTACAAACGCATCGCCGGCACTCGAACTCGGGCGGAACTCGACGAATTGAAGGCCGAATTGATCGATCGCTTCGGCCCCATGCCGCAGTATTCGCTCTCGTTGTTCCGGACCGCACAGATCAAACTTCGGGCGGGCGAACTGGGCATCAGAAAAATAGACGCCGGGGCGACCAGCGGCTATGTCGTTTTCGAAGAGCACAACAAAATCGATTCGCAGCGCGTGTTGAAGCTCATCCAAGGCAAACCAAAGGACTACCGGCTCGACGGTCCCCTCAAACTGAAATTCACCCATGATGCGCGGAGCGAAGAAAATCTCTTCACCCGCATCGAGATGCTCGTGGAGTTGCTCGCCTGAAGGACGCGAGGTGTCGTCTAGAGACCGGGGTGTCGTCTAGAGACTATTGAGAAGCGGACCCAAGAAATCCGTCTTGCCGATTTCGACTCCCACTTCGCGCAACAGTGCGTACACCATGCTGGTGTGAAAAAAGAAATTCGGCAGCATGAAGTCGGTGACGTAAGCCACGCCGGTGAACTTCAAAGCGCCGTTGGGAAGCTTGATTTCGATGGTCCGGTTATCGGCATCCTGCAGTTGATCGGCGGTGATCGTCGCGACGAATTGAATCGTCTTCGCGATCCGCTGCTTGAGTTCGTCAAAATTGACCTCTTTGTCCTCGTGCTTGGGAACTTCCACCCGGGCCAGGCGGGCTGCCGCGCCCTTGGCGGTATCACAGGCAATTTGTACTTGACGTACCAACGGATGCATGTCGGGAAACAACCGTGCCTGAGCGAGCACGACAGGATCGACTTTCTTGGCGACGGCATATGCCGCTGCTTTGTCAAGAATACCTGAAAGGTTGCTCAAACCCCGGATCAAGACCGGAATGGAAAAATCATACAGCGAGAGGGCCATGTCCATACTCCTTCAACACATGCGAAAACGCCCGGGATGGCCCGGGCGTTGTTGGTCGACACGCCGCATCACGCCGCGTGCGAAAGGATACGCTACGGAGAGATCGTGATCTTGTTATGCACAGACGTCACGCCGTCGGTGTCCTTCGCAATCATGGCCGCCAAATCGCTGGCATCCTGAGTCGGCGCCTTGCCGCTCAGAAAAACCACGCCCTGCGCATCCGTATCCACCTTGATGTTGGTCAAGGTCGACATGTGCTTCGCCGCCAGCTTCGACTTCACCTTGGTGGTGATCACGGAGTTCTTCACGTACGTGCCGGCGCTGGAAGCATCTGCATCGACCGTGTTATCCGCCATGGCCACCGGTATGTACAAGGCCCCGGCGAGTAGTCCCGTCAAAATGATCTTTTTCATGATTACGACGCCTTTCGCGCAATGTAGGAGAATTTTTGTCCGGCAACGGCCAGCTGGCCCATCAAACCGCCTTTCGCGATGGTGAACACGGCGGTGCCCTTCTGGTAATGACCCACGGTGTCGGCATCTTTCTGACCGCCCGAAACACCCGCACCGGTACCGTTGGTGCCAGCTTCCGCAGACGCACCCGCCGTCACGGCGACCGCGCTGGCATTGGCATCAAACTCGTAAG
>CAZZXZ010000060.1:0-19299 GCA_964658135.1 uncultured Acetobacteraceae bacterium
GATGACCACTTCGCGCGCGGTCACAGGACGCCCTTCGTGCTCGGCAGTTCGCTGCCCTCGAGGCGGACCGCCTGCCGCAGCGTGCGGCCGACGCCCTTGAAACAAGACTCGATCATATGGTGGGTATTCTCGCCGCGCACGGTGACGTGCAGCGCGGCGCCCAGAGTTTCGGCCAGCGAGCGAAAAAAATGCGGCACGAGCTCGGTGGGTAGATCGCCGACGCGCTCGCGGTTGAAGCGACCCTCCCAGACGAAGTACGGTCGGCCGGAGACATCGAGCGCCACCTGGGCCTCGGCCTCGTCCATGGCCAGTAAGAAGCCGTAGCGCGCGATGCCGCGCTTGTCGCCCAAGGCCTGCTTGAGCGCCGTACCCAACGCGAGCGCGCAATCCTCGATGGTATGGTGCTCGTCGATGTGCAGGTCGCCTCGGCAGGTCATGTTCAAGGCGAAGCCGCCGTGTTTCGCGATCTGTTCCAGCATGTGATCGAAAAAGCCCAATCCCGTGCGCACGCTGATCGGTCCCTCGCGCGACAGATCGAGGTCGATGACGACCGCGGTCTCTTTGGTCGTCCTTTCGACGTGAGCGTGTCGCGCCGCGCCCAAGATGCGCCGAGCGATCGCCGGCCACGTCTCGCCTGCGGTGCCGTCGACCCGCACCCGCAGGCCTTCGATGCCCAAATTGTTCGCGAACTGCAGGTCCGTGTCGCGATCCCCGATCATGTAGCTGTGTGCCGTATCGATCGGGTTGGCGGCGACGAACTCGCGCACCATGCCGAGCTTGGGCTTGCGGCAGTCGCAGGCTTCGTGCAGGAAGTGCGGACAGACGAAAATCGACTCGAATTCGATACCCTGCGAGCCGAGCACATGCAGGATGAAAGCGTGGGCCCGCTCGAAGTGCTCCCGCGGAAAGCGCGGCGTGCCCAACCCGTCTTGATTGGTGACCATCACGAAAGCGAAGCCGGCGCGCTGCAAGTCCAAGAGCGCCGGGATCACGCCGGGCAGGAAACGAACCTTTTCCAAACTGTCGACCTGTTCATCGGGGACCTCTTCGTTGAGGGTTCCGTCGCGGTCCAAGAAAACGATGCGGCGTCCGCTCACGGGGCCTCCAGGCTGTTCAACAATGCCTCGTTCTGCGCGTGGGTACCGACCGACACGCGCAGCGCCTTCCCGAGCAACCGGTGCGCGCGTAAATCCCGCACGATGCTGCCGCCCGCCATGCTCCGCTGCATGAATCGCCCGGCGTCGTGGCACTCGATCATCAGAAAATTGGCATCGCTCGGCCAGACGATCTCGACCAGCGACGACGCCTGCAGCCCGCGCTGCAAATACTCGCGCTCGGCAAGCAGATCGCTCAAGCGCACGCGCGCGGCCGCCACCGCGTCGGGCGTCAGGCTGCGCAGGGCGACCTCGATGGTGGATTGCGCGAGCGAGTAGGGCGGCACCACACGCTTGGTCAACGCAATCAGCTCCGGATGGCCGAGCAGGGCGCCGACGCGGGCGCCGGCCAGTGCGTGCGCCTTGGACAACGTGCGCAGGATGGCGAGCGTCTGGAAGCGCGCGAGCCACGGCGTGACGCTCGGCGCACGCGACCATTCGATGTACGCTTCGTCGATCACGACGATGGCCTTGCCGTCGAGCGCCTCGCAAATGGTCGAGAGCGCACGCGGGTCCAGCGAATTGGCCGTAGGGTTGTTGGGCGAACACAGGTACACGAGCTTCATGTGCGGTCGCCAGGCCGCCAGCAGTCGTTGCGGGTCGAGACCCCAGGACTGCGAGCGCTCCAGCGGGACTTCGACCACGTGGGCACCCTGGATCCGCGCCGCCACTTCGTACATGCCGAAGGTCGGCGTACATTGCAGGATGGCGTCGGTGCCCGCGCGTAAAAAAATTCGCGACAACAGATCGATGGCCTCGTCGCTGCCATGCGTCGCGAGCAGATTGTCCGCCGCGACGCCGTACAAATCCGCCAGGCGCTGCACCAGAGCGGCGGGCTGGGGCTCGGGATAGCGATTCAAGCCCGCTTCGGTGTCGTCGCCGGCCGGTCGCCACGGCGCCTCGTTGGCATGCAGTCGGGTGAGCGACGGCAGCCACGCCGCGTGCGAGTACGGCTTCAACGATGCGATCTCCGGACGCGCGAGCGCTTTGATCGCGGTCGGGCCGTTCGCGGCGGCGGGCAGCGAGGGCTGCAGTTGCTGCGGATCGTCGCCGTTCTGCAGCGCAGCCAACCGAATGGTGACGGCGGCGGCGTGCGCATCCAGGCCTTCGAGGCCGGCAAGTACCTGGGCCGTTGGACCCAGACCCTGGAGGCCGGCCGGCGTGAGTTCCTGCACGGTGATGCGTTTCTGAAAATCCTCGAGCGCCAGGCCGCTGTACGCCTTGGCATATCCGTAGGTCGGCAAGGTGTGGTTCGGTCCGCTGCAGTAGTCGCCCATGGATTCGGGCGACCAACCGCCCAGGAATACCGCGCCGGCGGCGCTTACGTGACCCAACCATCGCCGTGCATCCGTGATCTGCAACAACAGATGTTCGGGGGCGTAGTCGTTGGCCACCGCGAAGGCGATCTCCAGCGAGTCCACCACCAACAAACGGATGTTGGCGACCGACGCGTCGAGAATTTCCCGGCGCAGCAGCGCAGTCATCTGGTCCTGCACCTGTCGCGCGACGTTACGAGCGAGCGCCATCGAGGTGGTGACGAGCAGGGCCTGCGCGTCGGGGCTGTGTTCGGCTTGTGCGAGCAGATCGGCGGCGACGAAATCGGCGCGTGCGCCATCGTCGGCGATCACCATGACTTCGCTGACTCCGGCGGGCAGATCGGCGGCGGCGCCGGCCGAATCGCCGGCCACCAGCAGTTTCGCTGCGGTCACCCACGCATTGCCGGGCCCGAACAACTTGTCGCATTTCGGGATCGAGACGGTGCCGTACGCCATGGCGGCGATGGCCTGTGCGCCACCCACCTTGAAAACTCGCTCGACGCCGGCGCGCCGTGCGGCCACCAAGACCGCCGGGTCCGCCGTGCCGTCGCGGGTCGGCGCCGTGCACATGATTCGAACCGGACAAGCGGCGATGGCCGCCGGCACCGCCAGCATGATGGCGGTCGACGGCAGCGGGGCAGAGCCCGCCGGGACGTATAGGCCCACCGCACGCACGGGCACGCTGATGCGCTCGCACACCACGCCGGGCGCCGTCTCGACGCGCAGCATGGGCGCCATCTGCGCCGAGTGAAACGCACGCACCGTCGCGATGGCGGTGTCGATGGCGGCGTGTTGCACGCGGGTCAAGGCCCGCTCGGCGGCGGCGAATTCGTCGCCGCTGACCGCGAGGTCCGTCAACCGGACGTGGTCGTACTGAAGGGTCAGGTCGAGCAAGGCGGCGTCGCCGTGGCGGCGCACTTCGTCGATGATGGCGCGGGCCGCGGCGATCGTGCCGGGTGAGTCGCGCTCCGCGGGCCGCTCCAGTGCGGCGTCGCGCTCGCGGGCGGACAAGGATTTCCACTCCAAAATACGCATGCCGGGGGAGCCTCTCAAGCCAGCATCTTTTCGACCGGTAAAACCAATACCGAACTTGCGCCGGCACCCTTCAAGTCCTCGAGCAATTCCCAAAAGACGCTCTCCCGACACACCGCGTGCACGGCCACGCGATCGCCCCGACCTTCCAGCGGAATCACGGTGGGCGCCTCGCTGCCCGGCAACAATTTCGCGATGGCGGCCAGCGCCGAGCGCGGCGCGTGCAGCATGATGTACTTACTGCCTTTGACCTGTTCGACGCCGTCGATGCGCATCAGCAGACGCCGGGTCCAGTCTTGTTTTTCGTCGGGAATCGGTACGGGGGTGCGGATCAGCACGGCCTGACTTTCCATGACGGTCTCCACTTGGCGCAGGTGATTGGCGGCCAACGTCGATCCGCTGGAGACCAGATCGCAAATGACATCGGAGCGGCCCAGCCGGGGTGCAATCTCGACCGAACCGGACAGCACCACGACCTCCGCTTCAATATCCCGTTCGGCGAGGAAGCGACCCACGATATGCGGATACGTGGTCGCGATGCGCTTGCCCGACAACGATCGAGCACTGCGATAGTCGAAGCCGTCCGGAACCGCGATGCACAACTTGCAGCGTCCGAAGTCGAGCAGCTGCACCGTCTCGAACAAAGGCGAGACACCGCGCGCGCGGAACGCGAGGCGCTTTTCTTCCACGACGTTGAGGCCGACCAAGCCTAGGTCGCACACGTCTTCCTGGACCAAATCCGGAATGTCGTCGTCGCGCACGAACAGCACGTCGAGCGGCATGTTCTCGCCGTAGCACATGAGCTGATCCTTGCCGCGAGTGAACTTCAGGCCGCAGCGCGCGAGCAAGTCCACCGAACTATCGGTGAGGCGGCCGCTTTTCTGGATGGCGATTTTCAATCTCACGGAGACTTCACCCGTTCAGACACGATGCGATAGCCACCGTTGCCCGAGGTCAGATAACGCGCGACGCGACCGATGGTCGTCACGCTGACTCCGGTCTGTTTATGAATCTCGCGGTAGGGCATGCCACGCTCCAATAATTCAACCACGGCCCAGCGATCCGCCATGGCCTGCAACTCGGCCGGCGTGCAGAGGTCGCGGAAAAAATTGCGGCACTCATCGACGCTGCGCAGCTGGAGAATCACGGCACATAAGGCGCGTTCGTGCTGCTGTTCCTGCCGGACGGTGACGGGCCGGTTCGTTTTCATATGTTCGTTTCATAGTGTACTAATACGTTATTACATTAATACATTGAACAGGGTTTGGCAAGCTCGAGCGGTGCTTGGCTATCGCGCCGGTGTTTGACCGGCATACGCCGTGCGGCTTCTGCTTGACGCGACCGGACCGCGTCCCTAAAATTCCGGCCGTCCATCTAGACCGGCTGAGGGAAAGGCCCTTAGAAGCCGGGGCAACCATCCGACCATCGGCCGCCGATTGCCGGAACGGTGCCAACTCCTGCGGTAGCGGCGGAATTCCGTCGCACCGGTAGATGGAAGGCATGTCGATCACCGCTTTTTGCGGGCGACGACTACCGAAGAGCGTCGTGCTCCCTGGGGGTTATGGCAACCTTAAGAGGAGCGAATATTCTGGTGACGCGTGAATCGACGAGCATACCCATCCGGATCGCGGACCCGCTGGTCGAGGATGGGGTACTCGATCTTCCGGTGCCATGGCACCTTTTCCACGGCGATGTGCTGGACCATCCGCGCGTAGGCTATCGACTGGTCGGCCCGCGCGAGGCGCCCGTGGTCGCCGTGCTCGGCGGAATATCGGCGCACCGGTTTTTGATCGGTCGCGACGGGTGGTGGCCGGGTGTCGTCGGCGCGGGCTTGGGCGTCGACCTTACGCGGTTCCGGGTACTCGGCCTGGATTATCTGGGCGGCCTCGGCAATAGCTCCACACCGGACGGCACCACGCCATTTCCACCGGTGAGTTCCATGGACCAAGCGGCGGCCTTGCAGCACGTGGTCCGCCACCTGGGGTCGGCCTCGTTGCACGCCATCGTCGGCGCCTCGTACGGCGGGATGGTGGCGCTGAGTTTCGCGGCGCGGCATCCCGCGCTGGTCGACCGCATCGTCATTTTGAGTGCCGCCGATCGCGCCCAGGTGCTCTCCACCGCCTGGCGCAGCGTGCAGCGCCAAATCGTGCGCGAAGCGTTGGCACGCGGCGAAGGAGCCGCGGGGCTCAAACTCGCACGTGCGCTGGCCATGTCGACTTATCGCAGTCAGGCGGAATTCTCGCTGCGATTCGGCGGCCCCGCGCTGCGGGATGCCGAGCGTTTTCGCTTTCCTGTCGAAAGTTATCTCTTTGCCCGCGGGGACGATTATGTCCAAAAGTATCGCGCCGAATCTTTTCTGGCCTTGAGCGAGTCCATCGATCTGCACAGCATCGATGCCGCCTTGGTTCGCGCGCCGACCACCCTGATCGCGGTCCGCGAAGATCAGCTCGTGCCCTTCGGCGACATGGAAGCACTGGCCGGCCGGCTCGGCGGGAAGCATCGATTGATCGAGATCAATTCCATCTTCGGTCACGACGCATTTTTGAAGGAGGCCGACGTGCTCAATCCCATTTTGCAAAACACGCTCGCGGAGCAGATGTCATGAACGACGACGACAAGCATTCGAAAACCATCACCACGCGATCGGTACGTGCCGGCCTCGACAGCGATGGGCAGTTCGGCGCGGTCGTGCCGCCCATCTACCTGTCGACGAATTTTGCCTTCGAGGCGTACCGTAAGCCGCGTCAATACGACTACTCCCGATCCGGCAACCCGACCCGCGATCAGCTGGCGGCGGCGCTGGCGGACCTCGAAGGCGGCGCGGGTGCGGTGGTCACCTGCACCGGGCTCGCCGTCATCAGCTTGATTCTGGCTACGCTGCCGAATGGCGTGCGGGTGCAGGCGCCGTACGATTGTTACGGAGGCACGTACCGTTTGATCGCCGCGCTGGCGCAGAAGGGCGCCTTGGTGGCGGATTTCATCGATCAAAGCGACACTGCAGCGCTGACCCGATCGTTGGCCATGAAACCGGCGTTGGTCTGGATCGAGACGCCGAGTAATCCGTTGCTGCGCATCGTCGACATCCAGGCCATCGCGGCGCAAGCACACGCGGTGGGCGCTCTCGTCGTGGTCGACAATACGTTCCTCTCGCCGATTTGGCAGCAGCCGTTGGCCTTGGGCGCCGATCTCGTCATGCATTCGACCACCAAGTATTTGAATGGGCATAGCGACGTCGTGGGTGGGGTGGTCATCGCGGCGACGGCGGAGCGGCACAAGGATCTGGCGTGGTGGGCGAATGCCATCGGCGTCACCGGCGCGCCGTTCGACAGCTTCATGACCCTGCGTGGCGTGCGTACGCTGCACGCCCGCATGCGGGTGCACGCCGAGAACGCGCTGAACGTCGTTGCGGCCCTTCATGGTCATCCCGCCGTTCATCGGGTTTATTATCCGGGCTTGCCCGACCATCCCGGCCACGAACTGGCCAAACGACAGCAGGGCGGGTTCGGCGCCATGTTGAGTTTCGATCTGGCCGGCGGTGAGCCCGCAGTGCAAGCGTTCCTCGCTGGACTGGAGTGCTTCACGCTCGCCGAATCCCTGGGCGGCGTCGAAAGCTTGGTCTCGCATCCCGCGACCATGACCCACGCCGGTATGGAAGAAGGTGCCCGGCTGCTTGCGGGCATCGGGCCCGGGTTGTTGCGCCTGTCGGTCGGTATCGAAGACTCGAACGATCTGGTCGCCGACCTGATGGCCGGTCTGCAGCGCGCCGCGTCGCTAACCGCTACAGCGCAGCCAGTACCGCATCGCCAGCGACACGCGTCGTGACCGGTGCCACGCCGGGTGGAGTCAAATCGCCCGGCAGCGCACCCACCACGATGGCGCTCGAGACGGCGGCCTCCAAGGTGCGGGCCTCTTCCTCCAGTTGCAGCGCATAGCGCAGCAGCATCGCGGCGCTGAGGATGGTCGCGTACGGATTGGCGATGCCACGGCCGGCGATATCGGGCGCAGAGCCGTGAATGGGCTCGAACAAACCGCCGCGACCGGTAGCTCCCAACGACGCGGAAGGCAGCAAGCCCAGCGAGCCGGACAGCATGGATGCCTCGTCGGTCAAGATGTCCCCGAACATGTTCTCGGTCACGATGACGTCGAAATCGCGCGGGCGTTTGATGAGGTGCATGGCGGCCGCATCGACCAGCATGTGTTCGACGTGTACCTCGGGGAATTCGCTCGGCATGATTCGATCCACCACCGAACGCCACAGCCGCGACGTTTCCAGCACATTGGCCTTGTCCACGGAGACCAGCCGACCGCGCCGCCCGTGCGCGAGGGCGGCGGCCAGGCGCACGACGCGTTCGATCTCCGGCACGGTATAGCGGCAGACATCGACGGCCTCGGTGGCGGTGCGATGCTTTTCGCCGAAGTAAATACCGCCGGTCAATTCGCGCACCACCATGATGTCGACACCATGCAGTAGTTCGGCTTTGATCGGCGATGCGTTCAAGACGGCAGGATGCGGGACCACGGGTCGCAAATTGGCGAACAGCCCGAGTGCCTTACGTAGGGCCAGCAAGCCCTGTTCCGGACGTACCGTTGCACCGGGAGCAGACCACTGCGGGCCGCCGACGGCACCCATCAGAACGGCATCGGCGCGCTCGCACATCGTCAAGGTGGCGGCGGGCAGCGGTTCGCCGGTGGCATCGATCGCCGCTCCGCCCAGCAGGCCCGTCTCGAACACGAAAGAATGCCCGAACCGGGTCGCAATCGCGGCCAAAGCGCGCACCCCTTCGGCGGTTACCTCAGGACCGATGCCATCGCCCGGCAACACGGCGATCCGAGCGTGCAATCAAGCTCCCCGTGCGGATTCGTAGCGCTCGATGTCGGCCATTTTGCTGCGCAGGTAACCCAACTCGTCGATGCCGTTCAAGAGACAGTGGCGCGCGAAGGCTTCTATCGGGAACGACACGGCGCTCCCTGTCGGCAGCGTCAGCAGCGCGCGTCGTAAATCGATGTCGACCTCGGCGCCGGGATGCTCCAACAGCCAGCGCGCGGTCGTGTCATCGACGACGACGGGCAGCAGCCCGTTCTTGAGCGAGTTGCTGCGAAAAATGTCGGCGATCTCCGTACTGACGACCGCGCGTATGCCGTAATCGAGCAATGCCCATGGGGCGTGTTCGCGCGACGAGCCGCAGCCGAAATTCCGTCCCGTCACCAGAATCCGCGCGCCGCTCGCCTGCGGTTGATTGAGGACGAAATGCGGGTTTGGGCTGCCGTCGGCCAGATAACGCCAATCCGCAAACAATTGCTGCCCCAAGCCGATCTTGGTCGTCGTGGTCAAGAAGCGCGCGGGAATGATCTGATCCGTGTCGATGTTGGTCGAATCGATGACCAAGGTTTTGGAATGCACTCGTTCGAGCGGTTCGCTCATAGTAACGACCTCGGATCCGTAATCGTGCCGCGTACCGCGCTGGCCGCGGCAGTCAGGGGGCTGACCAGCAGCGTGCGAGCGCCAACGCCTTGGCGTCCCTCGAAGTTGCGGTTGCTGGTGCTGATGGCGTACTGGCCGGCGGCCACGGTGTCGCCGTTCATCCCCAAGCACATCGAACAGCCGGACTCACGCCAATCCGCACCCGCGTCCTTGAAAATTTGTGCATAACCGGCGGCTTCCGCTTCCCGCTTGACCTGCTGCGAACCCGGCACGATGAGCAGCCGAACACCGGGCGCGACGCGCCGCCCCTTCAAGATGCGCGCCGCGGCTTCGAGGTCCTCGAGCCGTCCGTTCGTACAACTGCCGATGAAGACGACGTCGACGTGCTTGCCTAGGATGGCATCGCCGCCTTTGAAGCCCATGTAGCCCAACGCCTTCTCGTAGACGACCGTCGCAGAATCCGCCGCCGCCGGGCCGGCTGACAGCGGTATGGCCGCCGTGACCGGCATGACCATGCCGGGGTTGGTGCCGTAGGTGATCATCGGTTCGAGCCCTGCCGCATCGATGTCGATGGAAACGTCGAATACGGCATCGGCGTCGCTCTTGAGCGTGCGCCAGTGGCGGACCGCCGCATCCCACGCGGCGCCTTGCGGCGCGCGAGGCGTATTTTTCAAATAGTCGAACGTGGTGTCGTCGGGGGCGATCATGCCCGCCCGGGCGCCGGCCTCGATGGACATATTGCAAATCGTCATGCGCTCGTCCATGGACAGCCCGCGAATCGTCGAGCCCCGATACTCGAACACGTAGCCCGTGCCGCCGGATACGCCGATTTTGCCGATGATGGCCAGAATCAAATCCTTGGCGGTCACGCCGGGACTCAGCTTACCTTCCACGTTGATGGCGAACGTTTTCGGTTTGCGCTGCAGTAAGCACTGGGTGGCGAATACATGAGCCACTTCCGTGCTGCCGATTCCGAAGGCCAATGCTCCGAAGGCACCGTGCGTGCTCGTGTGACTGTCGCCGCAGACGATGGTCATGCCCGGCAGCGTGGTACCGATCTCCGGGCTCATGACATGCACGATGCCGCGCCGAGCATCGTGCATGTCGAATAATTCGATGCCGAAATCGGCCGCGTTCGCTTCGAGTTGACGCACTTGCTTGGCGGCTGCCGCGACGGTGTTCGGCGCGTCGCCGAACACTTGATCGGTTCGGGTGGGGGTCGAGTGATCCATCGTCGCCAGCGTGCGACCGGGCCGCCGGACGGGCAATTCCAGCGAGCGCAACAGGCTGAATGCCTGCGGCGTGGTGACTTCGTGAATGAGATGAAGATCGATGTACAAGACGGCGGGCGTATCCGCGGTCTCGGCCACCACTTCGTGGGCACTCCAAACCTTATCGAACAAAGTTTGCGGACTCATCGAGCGCTAGGCCTTGCCGGATTCCAGCCAGGGCATTCGTGCGCGCAGCTGCGCCCCGACTTTTTCGATCGAATGCGAGAGGTCCGCCTTCAGCAGCTTCGAATACTTCTTGCGGCCCGTTTTCGTCTCCGAGATCCATTGACGCGCGAATTTGCCTTGTTGTATCTCGGTCAGAATCTTCTTCATCTCGCGCTTCGTGGCTTTGTTGACCACGCGCGGTCCGCGGGTCAAGTCGCCATACTTCGCGGTCTCGCTGATGAACTGATGCATCTTGGTGATGCCGCCCTCATGCAGCAGATCGACGATCAGCTTCAATTCGTGCAGGCACTCGTAGTAGGCCACGGCGGGCTGGTAGCCCGCTTCCACCAACGTCTCGTAACCCTTGACCACGAGCTCGGTGGCGCCGCCGCAAAGCACCGCTTGCTCGCCGAACAAATCGGTTTCGGTCTCTTCGGCGAACGTGGTCTCCAACACCCCGCCCCGCGTACCGCCGATCCCGTCGGCATAGGCAAGTGCGTTGGCCTTGGCTTTCTTGGACGGGTTCTGCGCGACGGCGATCAAGCAGGGCACGCCACGGCCTTGTTGATACTGGCGCCGCACCAGATCCCCGGGGCCCTTCGGCGCGATCAGCACCACGTCCAAATCTTTGCGCGGTTTGATCTGTTTGAAATGCACGTTGAAACCATGGGCGAACAGCAGCGTCGCGTTCTCCTCGAAATCCTCGGCAAGTTCTTCGTACAGCGCTTTCTGAGTCATGTCGGGTACCAGCATGGCAATCAGGTGCGCCCCTTTGATGGCTTCCTTGGGCTCCATGACCTTCAGACCGTCCTTCTTGGCCTTGTTGAAACTGACGCCCTTACGTACACCGACGACCACATCGAATCCGCTGTCGTGCAGGTTGAGGGCATGCGCACGGCCCTGGCTGCCGTAACCGAGTACGGCGATGCGTGCTCCGCGTAGCGCTTTCTTGTCGACGTCTTTTTGCGAATACAAACGCATGGGAGCTCCTGAATGATCTTTAAGTCTAATCTGTGAAATGCAAAACCCCGCTCTACAAGGCTCCATAGCCTCAAGCGGGGTCATAATAAAGAAACGCGCCAGCCTCACGAAAACTAGCCGCAAATAGCAACACAGATTCTCTTATGATGCAAGACCCGCAACGGTCGTCAGCGGCCGGTTCATTGAGGTACATCGATGTCATTAGATACCGCCGAGACGCTTCCGCTCTGGTTGCTGTACGACGACGAAATCGACGCCTGGCGGCAGGCGCAGCCGGCACTCGTCGCGACGTGGCTGAGCGAACATCACTTCAAAGCCGAACGACATCGCGTATTGGCGGTGCCGGATGCGCGCGGCGCGTTGCAGATGGTCGTCGGCGGGCTGGGCAAACGCCAGGGTGCACTATCCCTGTGGCACGGCGCCGGTTTCGTCGAGCGCCTGCCGCCGCGCCATTATCGGCTGGCGCAAACCTTCAGCATCGGCGAAGCCACTCAGCTGCATCTCGGATTTCTGTACGGGTCGTATCGTTTCGAGCGCTACCGTCCCCTCAAGCTGGAACGGGCGGCCACCGTCGAGGCGCCGCCGAACAGCGATTCTCGTTTCGTCGCGTCGGCGGCGGAGTCGTTGACGCTGGCGCGCGATTGGATCAACACACCGGCCGCTGATCTGGGGCCGCTCGAGCTGGCAGCCGCGGCACGTCGGGTGGCTGAACGGCACGGCGCGGAGTTTAGCGAGTGGGCGGGCGATGAGTTGCTGACGGCGAACTTTCCGGCCATCCATGCCGTCGGCCGGGCCAGCGCGTCGGCGCCGCGCCTGCTGGACATTCGCTGGAGTCCGGGGTCGGCCGGCGATTGGCCGCTGGTCACCTTGGTGGGTAAGGGCGTGTGCTTCGACAGCGGCGGGCTCGACATCAAGCCCGCGTCGGGCATGGCCATGATGAAGAAGGATATGGGCGGTGCCGCGGTGACGCTGGCGCTCGCCAATATGTTGATGGGGGCGGGCATTCGCGCTCGGTTGCGGGTCTTGGTGCCGGCGGTGGAGAATTCGATCAGCGGCAACGCGTATCGGCCGGGCGATGTGTTGGCGACGCGCAAGGGTTTGACGGTGGAAGTGGGTAACACGGATGCCGAAGGCCGCTTGGTGCTGTGCGATGCCCTGACGCTGGCGGATGCGGAACGGCCGGATCTGTTGATGGATTTCGCGACGCTCACCGGGGCGGCACGCGTGGCTCTAGGCCCGGAATTGCCGGCCCTGTTCGGTAGCGACGACAAGCTCGTCGCCGAGCTGGCACGCATCGCCGCCGCCGAACACGATCCTCTCTGGCCCATGCCGTTATGGACGGGTTACGACGACGAACTGTCGAGCAAAGTGGCGGATTTGAACAACGTCGCGGCATCGGGTTTCGCCGGCGCGATCTTCGGTGCGCTGTTCCTGCGCCGCTTCGTCACGGAAACACGACGCTGGATGCATATCGATTTGTACGCATGGAATCCGAAAGAGCGGCCGGGACGCAGCGTCGGGGCCGAGGCGCATGCGGTACGGGGCGTATATCGTTTTCTCATCGAGCGGTACGGCGCGACGCCTTGACGCTATGCAGCGGCGCGTCGGTTGGTTTACTCTCCGACGCCGAATAGTCCACCTCACTACCTTCCGAGTTGCCCATGGCACCCAAGAACGAACGCAAACCCCGCTCGGCGGCAACACCACGCGCCGCCGCGGCAGCCATCGACACGCGCAGCCATTCGCGTCTCGTGGTCGACGGCGTCAAGCAAGCTCCCGCGCGTGCCATGCTGCACGCGGTGGGTTTCAGCGCCGAGGATTTCGCCAAACCGCAGGTGGGCATCGCGTCGACCTGGAGCAACTTGACGCCCTGTAACGTGCATATCGGCGAATTGGCGCAGCGCGCGGCCGCCGGCGCCGAGGCGCGGGGGGCCAAGGCGCTCACGTTCAACACGATCACGGTGTCGGACGGCATTTCCATGGGTACTCCAGGCATGCGCTATTCGTTGGTGTCGCGCGAGGTCATCGCCGACTCGATCGAAACCGTGGTCGGCGCGCAGGGTTTCGACGGGGTGGTCGCCATCGGCGGTTGCGATAAAAACATGCCGGGCTGCTTGATTGCGCTGGCGCGGCTGGACCGACCGGCGGTGTTCGTCTACGGCGGCACCATCCGGCCCGGCGCCGACCGGCGAGACATCGTCTCGGTTTTCGAGGCGGTCGGCGGCTATGCCCAGGGAACCATGTCGGAACAGCAGTTGAAGTTCGTGGAGCGAACGGCCATTCCGGGCCCCGGGTCGTGTGCCGGCATGTACACGGCCAACACGATGGCCTCCGCCATCGAGGCCATGGGCATGAGCCTGCCCAACAGTTCGGCGCAGGATGCCGTGTCGGATCACAAGCGCGACGATTGCACGCGCGCGGGAGCCGCCGTCGTCGAGCTCATCAAACACGGCATCCGACCGAGCCGAATCATGACCCGCAAGGCGTTCGAAAACGCGATCACAGTCACCATCGCGTTGGGCGGATCGACCAACGCGGTGCTGCATCTGTTGGCGATCGCTTCGGCGGCCGCGGTCAAGCTCACCTTGGACGATTTCACCCGTCTGGGAAAACGGGTGCCGGTGCTCGCCGACCTGCGCCCGAGCGGCCACTATTCCATGTCTGAATTGGTGGCGATCGGTGGTATTCAGCCCTTGATGAAGACCTTGCTCGATGCCGGACTTTTGCACGGCGATTGTCTGACGGTGACGGGTGCCACGATCGCAGAGAACTTGCGCGCCGTGGCCGCCTATCCCGAGGGTCAGCACATCGTGCGACCACTCAGTGATCCGATCAAGAAGAATAGCCACCTCGTCATCTTGTATGGCAACCTCGCCCCCGAAGGCGCGGTTGCAAAAATTACCGGAAAGGAAGGCTTGCTGTTCACCGGCAAGGCACGGGTCTTCGATTCGGAAGAGGCTTCCTTGCGCGGTATATTGACCGGTAAGGTCAAAGCCGGCGACGTGGTGGTGATCCGTTACGAAGGGCCGAAGGGCGGCCCGGGCATGCGCGAAATGTTAAGCCCCACGGGCGCCATCGTCGGCAAGGGTCTGGGCAGCTCGGTCGCTTTGATCACCGATGGTCGCTTTTCCGGCGGCAGTCATGGGTTCGTGGTCGGCCACGTCTGCCCGGAAGCGGCCGTGGGCGGGCCGCTCGCGCTGGTCGAGACGGGTGACGAAATCACCATCGATGCCGAGCGGCGCGAGATCGTTTTGCACGTGAGCGTCGCGGAATTGAAACGTCGGCGCAAACGGTGGACACCACCGAAGCCGTACGCGCGCCGCGGTGCGCTGGCAAAATATTCAAAGAGCGTCAGCAGTGCATCGCTCGGTGCCGTGACCGACTTGGAATGATGCGAAGTCAGTGATTAAACAATGTATTAGCCGAGCGGATCGTTGAGTTAACTGCCGCTTGCAGTACGGGCGCGATGTGTGTCAGTCTCTTTACCGCCGAATGGAACTCAAGAAGGGACGTCATGGAACACTCTTTGACGTGAGTTTAAGACGCGCGTAGCGACGTGTGCACAGCGTACGGATTTGCATCTGCAATTGCCGCACACCGAGTGCGTTTAGTGAAATCGTAGGGGTGGGGTCGCAGCGAGACTTATGTACAAATACGAAGAGCCATCAATGTTTTCGGGCAGGAGAGGAGTCGCTCTCCTCGTCGTCATTCTTCTGCATGTGGTCGTTGGCTATGCTTTTTATTCCGGGCTCGCGAGCCGGTTGGTCCAGACCATCATTCCGCCGGTGGAAATCGCGCAGATCGACAAACCCAAAGATGTCGACAAGCCGCCGCCGCCGCCGCCCAAATTGGAAGAGATCAAACCCTACGTACCGCCCCCGGAATTTGTCGACATTCAGCAACAAGCGGAGCCGACGAACGCCATCGTGACGGTGGCGACGACGCCGCAGCCGGTGGCTGCACCCGTCACAGCGCCGGCGCCGCCAGCGCCGCCGGTTCAGCATGTGGGCACCAACATCGCCCAAGACCCGCGGCATCCGTTGAAAATCGGCGAGGATTATTATCCTGATGCATCGAAGCGCGCCAACGAGGAAGGTCGATGTATCGTCTCGATCACGGTGGCGGCCGACGGGCGCATCACGGCCGAGTCGATTCAGACGACGTCCGGATTTCCGCGTTTGGACGAGGCTTGTTTGAAGGGTGTCCACGGGCAACGTATGAAGCCCGCCACCGAAGACGGCAAGCCGGTCGAGAAGACCGTCTCGATTCCCATTGTTTGGAAACTCACCAATCGATAGGGTTCGACGGCGGACCTAGCGTTCGATGGCGGACGCTGCTCGGAGCGGAATTCTTGAACTCTCATTCACAGTTGTTTACGTAGAGGAAATCGGGCAATGCAAGAGACTACCGTTGAAAATCCGTTTGGCCTTGGGGCGCTGATCCAGCAAGGCGATCTGGTCGCCAGATCGACCCTCGTCATCTTGTTGATCATGTCGCTGCTGACGTGGTTCATCATGATCACCAAATTCTTCGATCAACGGCGGCTGCGGCTGCAGGCCATCGAGGCGGAAAAAGAGTTCTGGAGTTCCGCCAACTTGACCGATGCGCTCGGCAAGCTCAAGGGCAACGCCAATCCTTTTCGCGCGCTCGCCGAAACGGGCAAGCAGGCCTACGAGTATCACGAGGTCAACAAGGCGCGCTTATCGAGCGCCATCGGTACCAGCGAGTGGATCACCGAGTCGCTGCAGCGCACCGCGGATTCCGTCATCAGCCGCATGCAGGCCGGCTTGCCGGTGCTGGCATCGGTGGGGTCGACCGCTCCCTTCGTCGGATTGTTCGGCACGGTGTGGGGTATCTACCACGCCTTGATCGCGATCAGCGCGTCGGGCTCGGCGTCCATCGAAAAGGTGGCCGGTCCGGTCGGCGAGGCCTTGATCATGACGGCCATTGGTTTGTTCGTCGCGGTCCCTGCGGTACTGGGTTACAACGTACTCTTGCGGCGCAATAAGAACGTCCAGGAACGCGTCAGTCACTTCACCCACGAATTGCATGCCTACCTGATCTCGGGCGTGAAGATGGGTCTCGGCATGGAAAAGGGTCCGGTGCCGACCATCAAGCCCACGCCCGCGGCCGCCCGCTAGGAGTCTCGCCATGGCGATGAGCAGTGGAAACAGCGAAGGCGAGGTGCTGTCCGACATCAACGTGACGCCGCTGGTGGACGTCATGTTGGTGCTTCTGATCATCTTCATCATCACGGTGCCCGTGGCATTGAAGCAGATCAAAGTCACCCTGCCCAAGGCGAGCAACTTGCCGACTCAGACGAAACCCGAGGATGTGTCCATCACGGTGGACAAGAACGGCCAAATTTATTGGAACACCAAACTGCTGGCCAATCAGGAAGCGTTGAAGACGGAACTACGCACCGCCGCGCGCCAAAATCCCCAGCCCGAAGTTCATATCCGGGGTGACAGCGACGTGCGCTACATGTACGTAGGTCAGGTTCTGGTGGCGGCACAACAGATTGGCATTCGTAAAGTGGCCTTTTTGACCGAGCCGCTTCATCCCGGCGAAGCACAGTAGGAGATTCATATGGCGATGGCTCTAGGCGGCGGCGAAGGTAATTCCTTTACGGACATCAACATGACGCCGTTGATCGACGTCATGTTGGTATTGCTCATCATCTTCATCATTTCACTGCCCCCGGTGACCCACGCGGTGAAGATCGACAATCCGTTGCCGCCCCCGCCGAATTTCGTTCCGCCGCCTCCGCCGGAGGTGATCAATCTATCGATCGACTTCGACGGCACGCTGTCTTGGAACGGCATGGCCGTGGATCGCAAGACCATGCAGTCCTACATCAGCTCGGATGCGACCAAGGATCCGCAACCTGAAGTTCACATCACCGTCGACAAGTTCGCCAAATATGAAAAAGTCGCCCAAACATTGGCGGATCTGCAGAGCAAGGGGCTGAAGAAGATTGGATTCGTCAACAACGATCTATTCTAAAGCACGGTCTTTTTCGATTTCCTTCTGGCGGCGCGTCAACCTTTAACGGGTTACGCGCCGTTTGCTTAAAGTCCACATCACATACGACATTTGAGATTTACGGTAGCGAGGTTGCCAATGATTCATTCGATTCGAAACGTACGAACCGGCCTGGTGCTGGGGATCGCCCTGGCGGTCGGCGGGCTCACCCAGGCGCCGCTGGCGCAGGCTGCCGATAAGTCCAAGGGACAGGAGATAAGTCGCGGTATCGCCAAGGAAATGACGGCGGCTCAAAAAGCGCTGCAGGCGGGCCAGTGGCAGGAAGCGTTGAAGAATTTGGACGCGGCCGAAGCCAAAGGCGGCTTGACGCCGTTCGACAAGAAGACGATTTACGACTTCAAAGGCTTCGCCAACATCAAGCTGAACAAGCTCAAGGACGCCGAGACGGATTACGAGACGGCGATGGCCACCGGTCAGTACACGGCTGAGGACACCGCCAAAACCACGCGTATGCTGTTCCAACTGAGCGCCGGCAATCAGCAATACGCCAAGGCACTCGACTTCGGTAAGCAAATGGCCGACAACGGTTCTGCCAAACCCGACGATCTCGGCGTCATGAGCCAGCTGTATTACCTGCAGAAGGATTGTAAGAACGCCGGCGTGTGGGCCGACAAGGCGGTTGCCGCATCACGTAAGGCGGGAGAAGCGCCGAAGGAAAACTGGTATTTATTCAAACTCCAATGCGCCTCGGATGCGAGCGATACGGCGGCCATGGACGCGGCGTCGATCGACCTGATCCGGCTCAACAACAAGACCACTTATTGGAACACGCTGTTGCGCATCGAGCGTCAAGATGAGCGTGACGACCACAACTTGCTGATGATTTACCGGGTCATGTACGACACGAACTCCATGAACGCCGGTTCTGATTTCATGGAGATGGCGCAGCTATTGGGTGATGCCGCGTTGCCGGGTGAGGCCACGGTGGTGCTCGACAAGGGGACGTCCACCGGCGTACTCAACGACCAAAAAGATCGCGCCACCCGTCTGATGACGTCCTTGAAAACGCGTGCCGATGCCGACAAAAAGGGACTTTCCCAGTTCGATGCGGAGGCGACCAAGAACCCCGCCGGCGAACTCGACGTGAAGTTGGGTGAGGTGTACTTCGGTGCGGGTGACTACGCCAATGCCGTCACCGCCATCAATCGGGGCATCATGAAGGGTCAGGTCAAGCATCTGGACGAAGCATACGTCTACCTGGGTCGCTCCTATGCGGCCATGAAGAATTACCCGGACGCGAAGAAGGCCTTCGCGGGCCTGAAGACGGCGCCGAACGTCAGTCCGCGCGTCCTCAAGCTGTGGGATCTGTATGCGGAGAAACTGGGCTCATGAGCATCAAAGCAGGCGATAAATTACCGGATGGTAAGTTCACGCGCATGACCAAGGATGGACCACAGAAGATGACCAGCGACGAATTGTTCAACGGGAAGACGGTGGTGCTTTTTTCGGTGCCGGGGGCGTTCACGCCCACCTGCGATGCCAAACATCTGCCCGGATTCGTCGGACTGGCCGATCAGTTGAAGAAGAAGGGCGTGGATACCATCGCGTGTACCGCGGTCAACGATGTGTTCGTCATGAACGCGTGGGGCAAGTCGGGTGGCGTGGGCGACAACATTCTCATGCTCGCGGACGGTAACGGCGAATACGTCAAGGCGTTGGGTCTCGAACTCGACGCCAGCGGCTACGGCATGGGTCTGCGCGGCCAGCGGTTCGCCATCATCGCCAAAGATGGCGTCGCGACGCACGTCAACGTGGAGGGTCCGGGCGAGTTCAAGGTGTCGGCGGCGGAATACGTACTGAAACAGCTTTGAATTTCGCGAGCCTGAGTCAGCACGAAGGGGAGGCCCGCCGCCCGGCGGGCCTCCCAAACGGCGACCGTACCATCCGGACCTAACTCATCCGACCAAGCGTTC
>CAZZXZ010000061.1:0-19226 GCA_964658135.1 uncultured Acetobacteraceae bacterium
ATCGGGCACGCTGACGAGCGGAGCTTCAAGGGATGACTATGCGTAAATTATCGATGATTGTTTTGCTCGGCGTCCTCGCCGCCGGTTGCGGCGGCACGTCCAAGTCGATCACCGGCGAGACGGCCACGTCCACCACCGGGACCTCGGGAACCTCGGGGACTACGGGTACCACCGGGACGACTACGACAACGCCCACGGTAGTGCCTGCATCGCTTACGGCAACGTCTAGCGCCACATCCATTGCTTCCGATGGCTCGACGACCGCAATCATTACGGTATTGGCGCGCAACTCGTCGAACGATCTCATAGCCGGTGTCACGGTCGCATTCGCAGCTGATTCAGGTGGTCTAGCAATCACTCAGGCAACGACCGATACCACCGGCGCGGCCAAGGCAACGCTCTCTGCGGTACAGCCGACGATCAGAACGATCACCGTGACCGCGACCGCCAGCGGTCTGACCGCGACGATCAAGGTACCTGTGGTCAGCGCCTCATCAGCGACGACCACCGCCGTCGCTTCATTGACGACGACGAGTAGCGTAGCCTCGATACTCAGCGATGGCTCTACGACCGCTACCATTTCAGCCTTAGCTCGCGATGCGGCGAACAATGTTCTTGCCGGCGTGCCCGTTGCCTTTGCAGCCTCTTCTGGAGCGATCGCGCCGATAGCGTCGGGCATTACCGACGCTACGGGAACAGCCACGGCCATATTGTCCACGGCCGGCCTGTCAACCTTGCGGACGATCACCGTAACGACTTCCAGCGCAACGCTGTCGGCCAGCGTCGCAGTTCCGGTGGTAGCGCCCGCGGCCATACCGGTGTACTCGCTGGGCAATGGCTCCGGCACCAATTTTACTAAAGGCGCCGTTGCCATCGGTGTTGCGAGTATCGGCTCCGGTGGAACGACGGGATTTTCGCTCACGATCGTCGATCAGAACGATAATCTTTATAGTGCGGGCTCTGTGACGATCAACTTCAGCTCGCCGTGCATCGCTGCCGGCACGTCGAAGATATTGGCACTCGGCAGCACCACGGCGGTGACCAGTCTGAGCACCACCACAGGCAGCGTTAGTGGAACGTATGTGGCGGCGGGCTGCGGGGCTCCAGACACGATCACCGCTACGGCGACGGTGGCCGGCCAAATGATAACGGCTACGGGCATAGTAACGGTTGCCCCCGCGTCGGCGGGATCCATACAATTCGTTTCCGCCACGCCGACCACCATCGGCTTGAAAGGCACCGGGCTCAACGAAACTTCGACCGTCATATTCAAGGTTACCGACGCGACCGGAGCGGCGGTATCCGGCGCTTCCGTAGCGTTTACAACGGATACGACCGTCGGCGGTCTCAGAGTTTCACCTAGTCCCGCGCTGTCCGCGGCAGATGGCACGGTGCAAACCGTGGTCAGCTCCGGTACGGTGCATACGGTCGTTCGCGTCAACGCCAACATTGCGGCGACCGCTTCGACAGCCGCGTTGAGCACTGAATCTAGTCAGCTCACGGTCACGACGGGACTGCCGGCGTCGAGCGCGTTCTCGATCGCCGTTGGGAAGCCCTCCTACAGCAGTTCCGTGGCCGCGTGTTCGAACGTGGAAACCTATACTACCGATGGCGTGACCGTTCCCCTAGTCGTGTTCTTGGCGGATCGTTACAACAATCCGGTACCGGATGGCACGGCCGTATCCTTTACCACCAATGGTGGGCATATCGACGGAAGCTGCTTGACGGGCGTGGCCCCAGCGACTCCGGGCGAAGGGTCTTGCTCGGTAAACTGGACTAGCGCCAATCCGCGGCCTACGACTTCCGATACACCACCGGTACTGGCAAATGGCCGAGCCACGATTTTGGCGACGGCTGTTGGCGAGGAGTCTTTCACCGATTTGTATGGAACGGGTTACTACGAAAGCACTGCGGCGACCAATTACCCGAACGGTGATCCGTTTGCTCATATCGGCGAACCGTACATAAACGCCGACGAGAGTCCAAATGGCTATATTGTGGGCGATTACTTTCTTGACTATAACAGCAACCACACGTACGACCCAGCCGGTAACACCTATATCGGCTTAACTTGCAGCGGTGGTTCTGCCACGGCGCCACTAACTTGCGACCCTGCGACCCCCGGCGTCAGTGAACTGGCAATTAGTGCCACCCATCTCGTCATCATGTCGACGAGCAGCGCTCACATATCGTTGCAGCAGGCTGGTGGTTCGTTTAGCAACTCAGGCACGCTGGCGAATCCCTCCCTATCGATTCCCGTTAGTACCGCTGCGGTTGCCGGAACGCCTGGTAGTCCAGCCGTGACCTATACCGGTAGTATTTCCTTTAACGTGCAGGACTCGAACGGTAACAGCATGGCGGCTGGCACGGTGATCACGACGACGGTCACCATCGGTTCAGTGGCTCAGACCCCGGCCTCTTTCACCGTTGCTTGCAACTCCGATATTGGCGGACAGGACCTCGCTGCGGTGTTTACGGCACCGACAACCGCAGGCGGCGGAACTATGACCATCAGCGTCGTGTCGCCTAGCGGTACTACGACCTTGTTTGCGATTCCGATTACAGTCAATTGATCTAGCTCATTCTGCGAGAACGCGTCAGCCGGCCGTCTGGGCCGGCGACGCTGTGCAAAGCTCCTCGCGTCAAGCGAGCCCCGCAAGCAGGGCGCACCTCTTCCGACGCGAATCTTGGGTAAACTCTGCGGCCGCATGCCCCCCCACCGCAACATCTTCCTCATCGGCCCCATGGGATCCGGCAAGACGGCCGTGGGGCGCCATTTGGCACGGCTGTTCCGCTTTACTTTTCTCGACAGCGACGCGGACGTGGAAGCCAAAACCGGCGTGGACATTTCGTTCATCTTCGAAAAAGAGGGTGAGGCGGGTTTCAGGGTCCGCGAACGCGAAGCCATCGAGCGCCTGACCCAGCTGCAATCCATCGTTCTGGCCACCGGCGGCGGGGCGGTCATCGAGGCGGAGAATCGACGGTTGCTCGCGGAACGCGGGGTGGTGGTCTATCTGAAGACGTCCATCGATCAGCAGCTGGAACGGACCCGGCACGCACGGCATCGGCCCTTGTTGAACGGCACCGACCCGGAGTTGAAGCTCAGGGAGCTCATGCTGCACCGGGCGGCCTTGTATGCCGAAATCGCCAATGTGACCGTGTCCACCGACGGGCGCCGCGTACAGTTGGTGGCCGAGGAAATCCATCAAGAGCTGCGGCGGGCGCACGAATCGTAAGCTTCGGTTAATCTACCGGCCGTGCAAACTCTTCAGGTAGACGTCGGCCATGCGCGTTATCCCATCACGATCGGGCCCGATCTGTTGGGCAACGTCGCCTTGCTCGAGAATCAGATTCCGGGCCGGCATCTCTTGGTGGTCACCAACACGACGGTGGCACCCCTTTATCTGGACAAGTTGCGGGCCAGCCTGCACGGCCGGTCCGTGATGCATTGCGTGCTGCCGGACGGCGAACGATACAAAACCCTGGAGACGGTGGGAACCGTCTTCGATGCGCTGATCGAATCACGGTTGAACCGTGATGCCACCGTGCTGGCGCTCGGCGGTGGCGTGGTCGGCGACATCGCAGGGTTCGCGGCCGCCTGCTATCAACGCGGCGTCGGCTACGTGCAGGTCCCGACCACGCTGCTCGCGCAGGTCGATTCGTCGGTGGGGGGGAAGACGGGCGTCAATCATCCGGGCGGCAAGAACCTGATCGGTGCGTTCTACCAGCCGCTGGCGGTGATCGCCGACACCTCTACGCTGGCGACGCTGCCGGACCGCGAGTTGCGCGCGGGGTTGGCCGAAGTCATCAAGTACGGCTGTGTGTGGGATCCGCAACTGTTCGATTGGCTGGAACTCAATATCGACAGGCTGGCAAGCCGGGAGCCTGAGGCGTTGGCCCATGCCATCGGGCGTTCCTGCGCCATCAAGGCGCTCGTGGTGGCCGCGGATGAACGGGAAAGCAACGTCCGCGCCATCTTGAATTTCGGGCACACCTTCGGGCATGCGATCGAATCCGCGACCGGCTATCGAACCTACCTGCACGGCGAGGCGGTGGGTTTGGGAATGGTGATCGCGGCCGACCTGTCGCAGCGGCTGGGGATGGTCGATCGTACCGTCACCGAGCGCGTGCGAGAGCTGCTGGAGCGCGCGGGGCTGCCCACCGCTCCGCCGCGCATCGGCGCGGCGCGCGCACTCGAATTGATGCACATGGATAAAAAAGTGCTGGCGGGCACCGTGCGCTTGGTGTTGCTGGAGACGCTGGGTCGCGCCGTCATCACCGGCGGCTATGACCGAGCGGCCCTCGATGCCACCTTGGCGGATCATTTCGCGTGACCTCACTCGCCGGCTACGCCGCTCACGATGATCGTTCCCGCGGCCGACGGTTTCCCGAGCCGCCGCCGGCTTACCGCTCCGAATATCAACGCGATCGCGACCGCATCGTGCATTCCACGGCATTCCGTCGGCTGGTATATAAAACTCAGGTGTTCGTCAACCACGAAGGCGACCTGTACCGAACCCGCCTGACGCATTCGCTGGAGGTCGCGCAAATCGCGCGCACCATCGCACATTCGCTGTCGCTCAACGAGGTGCTGACCGAAGCCATTTGTCTCGCACACGATCTGGGCCACACCCCGTTCGGTCATGCCGGCCAGGATGCGCTCAACGCCTGCATGACGCCATTCGGCGGTTTCGAGCACAACTTGCAGTCGTTGCGCGTGGTCGACGAACTTGAGGAGCACTACGCGGATTTCAACGGTCTGAATCTGAGTTTCGAATGCCGCGAAGGCATTCTCAAACATTGCTCGATCGCCAATGCGTTGCAGCTGGGCGAACTCGGTGATCGTTTCGTCAAGCGACAGCAGCCGGGACTCGAGGCACAACTGGCGAATTTCGCCGACGAAATCGCCTATAACAATCACGACGTGGATGATGGCGTGCGCGCCGGGCTGATCTCGGTGGAACAATTGCTCGAGGTGCCGCTGTTTCTCGAATATCATCGCGAGGTGCTGGCTCGATATCCGACCCTGACGGGTCGCCGTCTCATATTTGAAATTTTGCGCCGTATGATCAACAGATTGGTCTCCGACTTGATCGATGCGTCCGCGCTGCGTCTCGGCGAGTCGGCGGTCGGCTCGATTGCGGAGGTCAGGGCGCAGCCCAAGCCGCTCATCGGCTTCAGCGAGCACACGCGCGAGCTCAACTACGGATTGAAAACTTTTTTGCGTGAACATGTCTACAAACATTACAAAGTCCGACGCATGACCGCGAAGGCACGCCGCATCGTCACGGCGCTGTTCGACGTGTTCTTCGACGATCCGGGTCTGATGCCTGGGGAACACAAGGGTCACGCGGATCGCTTCGAAGCCACCGACGGCACCAGCGGCCGCGCTCGAGCGGTTGCCGATTACATCGCGGGCATGACGGATCGCTACGCCATTCTCGAACATCGTCGTTTGTTCGACGCGAGCGAACGCACGTGACCGCCGTCTTGAAAAACGATCTGTTGCTGCGGGCATTGCTGCGCCAGCCCACCGAGCGACGCCCCATCTGGCTGATGCGACAGGCGGGACGATACCTGCCGGAATATCGGGCGACGCGGTCGCGCGCCGGAAATTTCATGGCCATGTGCAGCAATCCGCAACTCGCGTGCGAAGTGACGTTGCAGCCCGTCGATCGATATCCGCTGGATGCGGCGATTCTCTTCTCCGACATTCTCACCATTCCGCACGCCATGGATGTGGGACTGGAATTCGAGGCCGGTGAGGGGCCGAAGATCGAACGACCCATTCGCACGTCGGCCGACGTCGACAAACTCAAGATTCCCGATCCCGCGCATGAACTGCGTTACGTGATCGATGCGGTGGCGCTGATTCGCCGCGAATTGAATGGCCGGGTGCCGCTGATCGGCTTCGCCGGCAGTCCGTGGACGGTGGCGACCTACATGGTCGAGGGCGGCGGCAGCAAGGCCTTCGCGCGCATCAAGCGCATGATGTACGAATCACCTGCCGTTTTGCACCGGCTGCTCGACGTACTCGCGCGTTCGACCATCGCCTACCTGAACGCCCAGATTGCCGCGGGCGCCCAGGCTGTCATGGTGTTCGACACCTGGGGCGGGGTGTTGACGCCCGCGCAGTATCACGAGTTCTCCTTGCACTACATGGCACAGGTGATCGACGCGCTGACCCGGCACGCCGATGGACGCCGAGTGCCGAACATCGTCTTTACGAAGGGCGGTGGCGCATGGCTCGCGAAGATCGCGGCCATCGGCTGCGACGCGGTGGGTGTGGATTGGACCACCGATTTGAGCACGGCGCGCAAGGCCGTCGACGATCGCGTGGCCGTGCAAGGGAATCTCGACCCGGCGGCGTTGTTCGCCGCGCCGGAAACGTTACGTGCCGAAACGCGCCGCGTGCTCGAGAGCTTCGGCGCCGGACCGGGTCACGTGTTCAATCTCGGTCACGGCATCACGCCTGAAGTCGATCCGGAGCGGGTTGCCGTGCTGGTCGACACGGTGCGCAACTACGTCCCGGCCTGATGGCGCTTATTTCTTTCCGGCCCGCGCCGGCGGCGCAGCGAGTTCCTGGCGCAGTTCATCGCGCAGGGCGCGACGCAAAATCTTCCCCACGTTGGTTTTGGGTAACTCGTTGCGGAAGTACACGTGCTTCGGGACCTTGTAGCCGGTCAGTTGGATTCGGCAGTGCGCGATCAGCGCGGCTTCGGTGAGCGCCGCATCTCGCTTCACGACGAACAAGGCGACCGCTTCGCCGGAATCGGCATCCGCCTGCGCCACCGCGGCGACTTCCAGCACGCCGGGATGTTCGGCGGCGATCCCCTCGACTTCGTTCGGATATACGTTGAATCCCGACACCAGAATCATGTCCTTCTTGCGATCCTCGATGTAGACCAAGCCTTTGGCGTCGATGTGTCCGATGTCGCCGGTACGCAGCCAATCGCCGAACATGACCTTCGCCGTCTCGTCGGGTCGGTTCCAGTAGCCGCGCATCACCTGCGGGCCGAACACGCAGATTTCTCCCATTTGCCCGGTGACGACTTCCTTACCGTCGTCGTCGCGAATCGAAATATCGGTGGACGGCAGCGGCAATCCGACGCTGCCGTTGAAATCCGCACCGAGTAGATTGGCCGTGGCGACGGGAGAGGTCTCCGTCAGTCCCCAGCCCTGTGTCATGACACAACCGGTCGCCGTCTTCCAACGCTCGGCGATGACTCCCTGCACGGCCATGCCCCCGGCGAAGGTACAACGCAACGAATCGAAGTTGAGGGAATCGAAACCCGGCGTGTTCATCAGCGCGTTGAACAGCGTGTTGACCCCGCTGATGAAATTGAATTTATACTTTTTGAGTTCTGCGATGAAAGCCGGAAAATCCCGGGGATTCGTGATCAAGACGTTTTGCGCGCCGAAGGGCAAAAACCCGAGGCAATTCGCCGTCAACGCGAATATATGGTAGAGCGGCAGCGCGGTGATGATGATGCGTGGACCGCTGCCCTGCATCACGGGAAAAATCCAGGCGGCGGTCTGCAATACGTTGGCCACCATGTTTCGGTGGGTCAGAGCGGCGGCCTTCGCGATGCCGGTCGTGCCGCCGGTGTATTGCAGGAAGGCGAGGTCATCGGGACCCAACGGCACCGCATCGAGTTTGAGCCCGAGACCGATCGACAGCACGCCCTTGAACGTCAACGTGCCCGCCATGGTCCACGGCGGAATTTGCTTGCGAACGTGGCGCAGCACGAAATTCACGATGAAGCCGCGCGGCATCCCCAGTAAATCGCCGACCTGCGTGATCAATACCTGGGTCAGCCCGGTACGCGGCAACACCTGCGCGAGAACGTGAGCGAAATTTTCGACGATGACGATGCATTTGGCACCGGAATCTTTCAACTGATGCTCGAGCTCGCGGGCCGTGTAGAGCGGATTCGTATTGACCACCACCATGCCGGCGCGCAACACGCCGAACAGCGCGATCGGATACTGCAACACGTTGGGCATCATCAAGGCGACCCGGTCGCCGGGCACCAGACCCGATTTCTTGAGCAGCCACGCGGCGAACGATCTGCTCAACACGTCGAGCTGGGCGAACGTCAACGTGGCGCCCATGTTCGTGTAGGCCGGCTTGTTGCCGTGGCTGGCGACCGCCTCTTCGAACAGGTCACGCAGCGACGCGTACTCGTTCGGATCGATGTCGGTTGGCACACCGGCCGGATACTGTTGCAGCCACGTTCGCTCCACGCCCCCGCCTCCTTGATGTTTGGCTCTGCATCTTAACGCTGGAACCCGCCGGCGGTATTATTTATGCCTGCATCGGTGGGCATTATGCGATGCTGCGACGCTCGGCACGGCGGCGGTGTTATGCGACAAAGTCGGTTATGGATCTTGAGTCTACTGACGGTATTGACCGGCTGCGTTCACGGCGTGGGATGCCTGCTCGAGGAGCCGATCAAGCACACGTTGACCGGGCGCATTCATTTTCGCGAGTACCCGACACCCATCGGCATCGATCATGTGCCGGTGTTGAGTCTCGACCACACGGCCTACATTTACGCGCCGGCGCACAGCTATCAATGCATGTACGCCACCGACGTGCAGCTCGTGGGCGTGTCTGAATTTCCGGAGTCCGTGATCGAAAACTCCCGTGTCAGCGTCGACGGTTCGTTGTTCGAATCCACTGCGCCCCATGAGTACACACGCTTTCTGATGAATGTGTCCACCTTGCTGCCGCTCAACGCGCCGCCCGCGCTGCCGCCCGGTACGCCGCCCGCGCGCTGAGCCGACGGCCGAATCGCCAGCGAATTCGTTTACTATTTCCGTCGCTCGAATCCAACAAAAGAGGATGTTCTCGTGAAAAATATAAATGTTGCCGGCGCCGTTGCTGCACCGTTTCTGATGTTCGTCATGACACTGCTGGGTCACGCCGCTTCTACCACGCCCGGAACGTGCAAGGATGGGACCGCAACGGCCACCACGGGCCGCGGTGCCTGCAGCGGCCATGGGGGCGTTCAGAAAGCCACCGCTGGCACACCGGCGGCGACCCCGGCACCGGCCGGCACCATGTCGAGAAGTTCACCGACCGCAACGGCGGCGGCAACTGCAAGTAGCGGCGCTCCGGCGGGCGCCACGGCGAAATGCAAGGACGGAACTTATTCTAAGTCGGCGAAACACTCGGGTTCATGCTCCAAGCATGGCGGTGTCGATTCGTATCTGGCGGCCAGTCCGTAGTGCACGCGAGCGACGGTCCCGTGACCGTCGCTACCGCCGACCGGCCGGTGGTCAATCACTTGTGCAGCATGGGTTGCAAGGTGGGCCACGTATTGCCGAGGAGCTTCGGTTGGCCCTGTTGATTCGGATGAATGCCGTCGGCTTGCATGAGGTCCGGCGTCAACGCGATGTCGGTCAATAGGAAGGGCACCAGGGCGGTTTTCTTATCGCGCGCCACGGCCGGATAAACGGCGGCGAATTGTTCGGTGAATTCGGGGCCGTAGTTCGGTGGAATGCGCATTCCGAGCAACAGCACGCGAGCCGCAGTGGCCTCGGCCAGCCCCGCCATTTTGGCCATGTTGGCCTGCATCTGGTCCACCGGCAGCGCCCGCAAACCGTCGTTGCCGCCCAACTCCAAAATCACGATCTGTGGATGATGCAGCGACAAGGCACGCGGCAGGCGGGCCAATCCCCCGGCGGTGGTTTCGCCGCTAACGCTGGCATTGACGACTTGGTAACCGTACCCTTCGTCCTTGAGCTTCTTCCTCAGCAACTCCACCCAGCCGTCTTCGACGCGCGGCAGCCCGTAGCCGGCGCTGATGCTGTCGCCGAAAACGAGAATCACCGGCGTTTCGGCTCTGGCCGTGACGGCGGCCACCACCAACACCCACAGGAAAAAAAACCGTTTCACAGGCGCTCCCGATGCAAGATCAAATAGTTCTCGAAGCTAGAAATGTCACCAAGACGGTGCCGAGCCCCGAAGGTCCGCTCACCATTCTCGCCGATGTGAGCCTGAGTGTGCGAACCGGCGAGACGCTCGCGATCGTCGGCGCGTCCGGCGCGGGAAAGTCGACCTTGCTCGCCTTGCTGGCGGGATTGGATGCGCCGAGTACCGGCCGCGTGCTGATCGCGGGGACCGACTTGACCGAACTGGATGAAGACGGCCGTGCCGCCATTCGCGGTCGGCACGTCGGTTTCGTCTTTCAGTCGTTTCATTTGATTCCTTCGCTCACCGCGATCGAGAACGTCATGTTGCCGTTGGAGCTCGGCCGCCGACCGGACGCCCGCCAGGTGGCAGCCCAGGCGCTCTCCCAGGTGGGTTTGACGCCGCGGGCCGCGCACTACCCGAAACAGCTCTCCGGCGGCGAACAGCAGCGCGTGGCCATTGCGCGCGCGTTCGTCACGCATCCCGCGGTGCTCTTCGCCGACGAGCCCACCGGAAACCTTGATACCGCGACCGGACAAAAAATTACCGATCTGCTGTTCGAGCTCAATCGGAGCATCGGCAGTACGTTGATCCTCGTGACCCACGATCGTTCCCTGGCCCAACGATGCGGCCGCGTGTTGGAGCTCGATGCCGGTCACTCGGTACGCTGACGCCATGCAACTCATTCGCTTCGCCTTGCGCAATCTGTGGCGCGACTTGAAATCCGGTGAACTCACCGTCTTGTTGCTCGCCCTGGCGGTGGCCGTCTCCTCGTTGACCGCGGTGGGATTTTTTACCAGTCGAATCTCGCAGGGCGTGCGCGCCCAGGCAGCGGAGGTGCTCGCCGCGGACCTGCGGTTGGAAGCCCCGGAGCCCATTCCAGCGCGATATCTCGACGAAGCGCGTGGGCGCGGCCTCAAAACCGCGCTCATCATCGAATTCCCCACCGCGATTTTCAACGGCGCGATCAGCCAGCTGGTGGCGCTGAATGCCGTCACCGACAGCTACCCGCTGCGCGGCCACGTGCGCATCGCCGATGCGCCCTTCGGTGTCGCCCGGCCCACCGAGCGGGTGCCGCCGGCGGGCGAGGTATGGATCGACGCACGCGTCATCGCCCAGTTGAAAGTGGCCTTGGGCGAGCGCTTGCGCATCGGCGTGGGTTCGTTTCGCGTGACCCAGGTGCTCGACTATCGACCCGACCAGGGCACGGGGTTCGTCAATCTGGCGCCTGCCGTGTTGATGAACTACGCCGACATCGGTGCGACGCAGCTCATCCAGACCGGCAGCCGGGTCACGTATTCGGCGCTGTTCGCGGGTGCTCCGGCCGCGGTCGACGGGTTCCGGGAATTCTTGGTCGCGCACAAGACCGCGGGCGAGCGAATTCGGGAAGTGGGCGAGTCGAGCCGGCAACTGAATTCGGCCATCGACCGCGCCAGCCGCTTTTTGAACCTGGCGAGCCTTGCCTCGGTGCTGCTGGCGGCGGTCGCCGTCGCCATGGGCGCGCGGCGTTACGCCGCACGTCACATCGACACGGTTGCCCTTATGAAGTGCATGGGCGCCTCGCAAGGCTTCGTGCTCGCGATATCGCTGATCGAACTGACGCTGCTCGCGGTCGCGGCCGTCATCGTCGGCGCGCTGCTCGGCTACGCTGCTCAGGGCGGTCTGGCATGGCTGTTACGCGACCTGATCAAAACCGATTTGCCGCCCGCGTCCTGGGCTCCCTTGCCGATCGCCTTCGTGACGGTCATGGCCATGCTGATCGGCTTTGCCTTGCCACCCTTGCTGCAACTGAAGAATACGCCGCCGGGCCGCGTCCTCAGAAAATCCGTAACGGCGCCGCCGTTGCGCTTCGGTCTACCGTATTTGCTCGCCCTGATCGCGCTGTTCGCCATCCTGTGGGGCCTGGTGCGCGACACCGAATTGGTGGTGAGCGTGTTGGGCGGCGTCATCGGCGTGGGATGCGTGCTCGCCGCGGCGGGCTACGGGCTCGTGCGGCTCACGGGTCGCTTGCGCGGCGGGGTCGGGGTCGCTTGGCGCTACGGGCTCGCCAACGTGTCGAGACGCGGCGGCGGCAGCGTGGTGCAGATCGTCGCCTTCGGTTTGGGAATCATGGTGCTGCTCTTGCTCGCCGTGGTGCGCGGCGATTTGCTCGCCGATTGGCGCCGCAGCCTGCCCACCAACGTGCCCAATAATTTTCTCATCAACATCAGCCCCGCAGAACGGCAGCCGCTGGAAACTTTTCTGACGTCGCACGGGTTCGGCCGGCCGCAGATGTTTCCCATGGTGCGGGCGCGCATGACCGCCATCAATTCCCAGGACACCGCCTCGATCAAGTTGAAGGGCGAAGGCGGTCGCGGCTTCCTGGACCGCGAACAAAACCTGACGTGGGCGGCCGATCTCATGGACGATAATCAGCTGATCGCCGGCCATTGGTGGACTCCACAGGATTACGGCAAACCGCTGGTCTCGATCTCTTCCGAGTACCAGGATTCGCTGGGACTGAAGCTCGGCGACCGGCTCACCTTCGACGTGGCCGGCGAAACCCTGACGGTGCAAGTCGCCAGCATCCGAAAAATCCGGTGGGACAGCTTTCGGCCGAATTTCTTTCTGGTGTTCCCGCCCAAGTTGCTGGACGGCGCCGCCGGCACCTACATGACCGCGGTCTATCTCACACCCACCCAGCGTCCGGCGTTGGTGGATCTCGTGCACCAGTTTCCCACCGTGTCGGTGTTCGACGTCGACGCCATTCTCAAGCAGATCCGCGACATCATGGATCGCGCTTCGCTCGCCGTGCAGTACGTGTTCTTGTTCACCCTGGTCGCCGGCATCGTCGTCCTGCTCGCCGCCGTGCAGTCGACGCGCGACGAACGGCGCTACGAGAGTGCGATGTTGCGCACGTTGGGAGCGAGTCGTAGCACCGTTTTGCAGGGAGTTGCCGCCGAATTCTCCACGCTCGGTTTTTTATCGGGAACCTTGGCGGCGTTCGGCGCCACCGGCATCGGCTGGATCCTGGCACATCGTCTATTTTCTTTGCAGTTCACCTTCGACCCCTGGGTGTGGGTGGCGGGCTTGGTGTGCGGCACGGTACTGGTCGGTTTGAGCGGCACGCTCGCGACTCGGCGCGTCGTCAACACCGCGCCCATCCTCACGCTGCGTGACGATTGAACCCGGCGCGAAGGTTGATCACCGCTTCTCGGCCATCACCGTATCGAGCACATCGCATACGGCCGCGATGGCCGCCGCGCGGGTGCTCGACTTGCGCCAGACCGCTCCCACGGTGCGCGTCGGCGCCGGTTTCGTGAATTCACGGATGGTGAGTCCGCGCTGCGATCCGAACGGCGCTTCGACCGCCGTTTCCGGCAGCAACGTGATGCCCAAGCCGGCGACGACCATCTGCCGTAGGGTTTCCAGACTGGTCGCGCGGAAGTCCTCGGCTTCGCGTATGTCGATGCGGCTGCAGACTTCCAAGGCTTGATCGCGCAAGCAATGCCCGTCTTCCAGGAGGAGCAACGTCTGGCCTTTCAGATCCTGCACCTTGATGGTCGCCTTGGCTGCGAGCGGATGGCTGTTCGGCAACGCCACGGTGAATGCTTCATCGTACAATTCGCGCGTCTCGAGTCCCTCCGAAGCCACCGGCAGCGCCATGATACCGACGTCGATGTCCCCCTCGCGAAGACGTTTGAGCAGAGCTTCGGTCTGGTGTTCGTACAACATCAGCCCGAGATCCGGCAGAGTCTTGCGGATTCTTTGCATCACCCGTGGCAGGAGATAGGGGCCGACCGTCGGGATCAGCGCGAGCCGCAATTTTCCCGCCAGCGGATCGGTGCTGTTGCGCGCGAGCGAAATGATCTCCTCGCCTTCATCGAGCATGCGACGGGCGCGAACGACCACTTGCTTGCCGACCTCGGTCAGCTTTATGTTCTTCGGCTGCCGCTCCACCAATTTGACGCCCAGAAACTCCTCGAGCTTTTTGAGCTGCGCGGAAAGGGTCGGCTGACTCACGAAGCTGCGTTCCGCCGCCTTGCCGAAATGGCCGGTGTCCGCGAGCGCCACCAAATATTTGAGATCCTTGAGATTCATTGATAGACGTATCCTATCAAATCGATGTGATTAATCAATGCTGACGATTGAAAATTGTGGCATTCTGTTTTACCAATAGGTCAACCACCCGCGAGGATTAGCCCATGTCATTAATCAATTCTGAGATCAAGCCGTTCAAGGCGACCGCGTATCACAACGGTAAGTTCGTGCCCGTGTCCAGCGAGGATTTGAAGGGTAAGTGGTCGGTGTTCGTATTCTATCCGGCCGATTTCACGTTCGTTTGCCCCACCGAACTCGGCGACCTGGCCGACAATTACGCTGCGTTTAAGAAGATGGGCGTCGAGATCTACAGCGTCTCGACCGATACGCATTTCACGCACAAGGCGTGGCATGACACGTCCGACACGATCGCCAAGGTCCAGTATCCGATGATCGCCGATCCGACGTTGGCGCTGTCGCGGGCCTTCGAAGTCTTGATCGAAGAAGAAGGCCTCGCCTACCGGGGTACCTTCGTCATCGATCCCGAGGGCAAGATCAAGGTCATCGAGGTGCACGACAACGGCATCGGTCGAGATGCGAAAGAACTGCTGCGCAAGGTTCAAGCGGCCCAGTACGTTGCCTCCCATCCGGGCGAAGTATGTCCCGCCAAGTGGACTCCGGGTGCCGACACCTTGTCGCCGTCGCTGGATTTGGTCGGCAAGATCTGAAGGTCCGGTTCGCAGGTCACGTGACTGCAATTGCTAGGTGAAAACGATGCTCGACGCTAAACTCAAAACACAGCTGCAAGGGTACTTGGAACGTCTGGTTCAGCCGGTCGAGATCATTGCCTCCGTCGACGACAACGACAAATCGCGGGAGATGCTCGAGCTGCTGCACGACATCGTGTCGCTGTCGCCGCTGGTCACGCTCGATCCGCAGCGTGACGATACGCAGGTGACGCCATCGTTCGCACTGCGGCGCCCTGGACAGGCGCCGCATGTACGCTTCGCAGGCCTGCCCATGGGCCACGAATTCACGTCACTGGTTCTCGCGCTGTTACAGGCGGGTGGTCATCCGTCGAAGGCCGCTCCGGCGGTGCTCGAACAGATTCGCTCGCTGGATGGTCACTTCAAATTCGAGACGTTCGTGTCGTTGACCTGCCAGAGTTGCCCCGACGTGGTTCAGGCGCTCAACTTGATGGCGGTCGTGAATCCGCGCATACAGCACACCATGATCGACGGTGCGTTGTTCCAGGATGAAGTCGAACGCCGCCAGGTCATGGCCGTGCCCTCCGTCTTTTTGAACGGTCAGCCGTTTGGTCAGGGACGCATGGAGCTCGAAGAGATCGTCGCCAAGTTGGATACCGCGGGCGGCGAACGGGACGTAGCGCGTTTCAACGCGAAGGCGCCGTATGACGTCTTGGTGGTCGGTGGCGGACCGGCCGGCGCGGCGGCGGCCATTTACGCGGCGCGCAAGGGCATTCGCACCGGCATTGCCGCCGAGCGATTGGGTGGGCAGTTGTTGGATACCGTCGGCATCGAAAACTTCATTTCGGTCAAGGAAACCGAAGGGCACAAGTTGGCCACGGGTCTCGAGCAACACGTCACGACCTACGATGTGGACGTGATGAACCTGCAGCGTGCCGCCGCGTTGGTTCCCGGCGACATGCTCGAGGTCAAGCTCACCAACGGTGCCGTCCTGAAGGCAAAATCCGTGGTCATCGCCACCGGTGCTCGATGGCGCGAGATCAACGTGCCCGGCGAGCGTGAATACCGCAACCGAGGCGTGGCATATTGTCCGCATTGCGATGGGCCGTTGTACAAGGGCAAGCCAGTCGCCGTGATCGGCGGCGGTAACTCCGGTGTCGAGGCGGCGATCGATCTGGCCGGACTGGTCAGTCATGTCACCGTCATCGAATATGACGCCCAGATGCGGGCCGACGCGGTACTGACGCGCAAGCTGCACAGTCTGCCGAACGTCACGGTGATCACCAGCGCGCAAACCATGGAGGTGGTGGGGAATGGCCAGCGTGTAACGGCCTTGGTCTACAAGGATCGTCAGAGTGGTGCGTCGCACACCGTGGAACTGGCCGGGGTGTTCGTTCAGATCGGACTGGTGCCCAACACCGATTGGCTCAAAGGGACGGTCAAGTTGTCGGCGCGCGGTGAAATTGAGGTCGATGCTCGCGGGCAGACCTCGGTGCCGGGCGTGTTCGCGGCGGGCGATTGCACCATCGTTCCTTACAAGCAGATCGTGATCGCCATGGGCGAGGGGGCGAAAGCGTCGTTGAGCGCATTCGATCACTTGATCCGCTCGCCCCTGTCGGTAGCCGCTTAACCGGGCGGCAGGGATGTACGCTCAAGCGGCTGTCGCCTGAGCGTTACCCACCGAGTGTCATCATGACGTCCGCCGCGTCTCCCACCCGACTGTCGTCGGGCGTCGTCGTGGTCAACGTACACGAGCGCAAACTGCGGTTCCTGCTCCTACGAGCCTATAGAAATTGGGATTTTCCCAAGGGGCTGGTGGAGCCGGGGGAATCGGCCATCGACGCGGCGATTCGCGAGGTGCGTGAGGAGACCACGCTCGACGACATCTCCTTCGATTGGGGCACGGTGTACCTCGAGACGGGCCCCTACAACAAGGGCAAGATCGCGCGCTATTACGTAGCGCGCAGCAATCGGACGCACGTCGAGCTGCCCATCAACCCGGATCTCGGCATGCCCGAGCACCACGAAGCCCGGTGGTACGACTACGAAACGGTTCTCGACAAGGTTTCGCCCCGACTACAGCCGGTAGTACGTTGGGCGTATGGCGTCATCAGCCATGAATTGCCACCCGTTACGCCTACGAACCCGCTGTCCCGAAACAACTGACGGGACGAAACCGGCACGCGCCGCGTCGCCCGCGGCGGCGTCGGCCGCCCCGCCGAGGGGTCCAGCGACTGGGGCTTAGGGGTAGGGATAGCCGGGATACGCGCGCACCACCACCGCGGGGGCGGGCGCCGCGACGACCACTCGCGGTCCATAGACCACCGGCGGACCATACACCACGCGCGGACCATAATAGCCGTGATGATAGCCGTAGCCGTAGGGTGCCACCACACAGCCGGACATCGCAATTAAACTCATTGGAATCAATATCTTAAGAAAGCTTTTCATGATTCTTCCTCGACGGGATCGTTGCATCTCAGGCTGTACAACGAAGCACCGACCGGTCGGATGACAACGTGACAAACACTTAAAGCTACGCGAGCGTGTGGAACACCTTTTGCACGTCGTCATCCTGTTCCAGCTTGTCGATCAGGACCAGCACCTCGGCCGCCTCGGCTTCGGGCAACTCGACCGGCACCGCGCAGATGAACTCGTGTTCCGCCGAGAGCGGTGCGAGGCCCCGAGCTTCGAGGGCTTCTTGCAGATTTCCGAAGTCGTTGAATGCGCAGCGGATGACCAGTTGCGGCTCGCCCTTGTCGCCCGTGCTTTCGCCCATTTCCTCGAGACCATGATCGATGAGGTCGAGTTCGAGTTCGTCCTGATCTTTGATGCTCGCGGGATCCATGCGAAAGACCCCCATCTTTTTGAACAGGAAGCTGACGCTGCCGGTGTTGCCCAGATTGCCGCCTTCTTTGGTGAACACGTTGCGGAGGCTGGCCACGGTCCGCGTCGGGTTGTCGGTGGCGGTCTCCACCAGCAACGCCACGCCGTGCGGCGCATAACCTTCGTAAACGATTTCCAGGTAATTCGCCGCTTCCTTGCCCGACGCTCGGCGAATGGCGGCGTCGGTTTTGTCCTTCGGCATATTAACGGCGCGGGCATTCTGTAGAATGCGGCGCAGCGTCGGGTTCGCCGCGGGATCAGGTCCGCCGGCATGAACCGCCATGGCGATGTCTTTCGCCACCCGCGTGAACTGTTTGGCCATCCGGTTCCAGCGAGCGAACATCGCATGCTTTCTAACTTCGAATATACGTCCCATGGCTTTGCGTCCTTCGTAACGACGCGCATGGTAGCAATACTTAGTCAAACCGCTAGACTTGCGGCACCATCTTCAAGGCAATTCCTATGAGCGCAGTCCCCGCGGGCGAAGGCCCAGCGTTAAGTTTCCGCGATCTCGCGCTATCGGAGCCCGTTTTGCGCGCTCTCACCGACGTGGGGTACGAGTCTCCGTCGCCCATCCAGGCCGCCACGATTCCGGTTCTGCTGTCGGGCAAAGACATGCTGGGCCAGGCCCAGACGGGTACCGGCAAAACCGCGGCGTTCGCGTTGCCCGCGCTGTCCCGGATCGATCTGAGCAAGCATGAGCCCCAGGTGCTGGTCTTGGTGCCCACCCGGGAATTGGCCCTGCAGGTTGCCGAGGCATTCCTCCGCTACGCCGCTCACATCAAAGGCTTCCACGTGCTGCCGATCTATGGCGGTCAGAGCTATCAGCCGCAATTGAATGCCTTGCGGCGCGGGGTGCATGTGGTCGTGGGCACGCCGGGGCGCGTCATCGATCACATGAATCGTGGCACGCTGAAGCTCGGCTCGCTCTCCCTGTTGGTGTTGGACGAGGCCGATGAAATGCTGCAGATGGGCTTCGTCGATGCGGTCGAGAGCATCCTCGAGCAGACGCCGCCGGAGCGCCAGGTCGCGCTCTTCTCGGCGACGATGGCGGCACCCATCCGTCGTATCGCCGCGAAGCATTTACGCTCGCCCGTCGAAGTCACGATCAAGAGTAAAACCAGTACCGCCACCAATATCCGCCAGCGTTACTGGATGGTGAGCGGAATGCACAAGCTGGATGCCTTGACCCGCATTCTGGAAGCGGAAACTTTCGACGGGATGTTGGTATTCACCCGGACCAAACAGTCGACGGTCGAGTTGGCGGAGAAACTCGAGGCGCGCGGTTTCGCCGCTGCCCCCTTGAACGGCGATATTCCTCAGCCGCAACGCGAGCGCACGGTGGCCCGCCTGAAGGCCGGACAGATCGACATTTTGGTGGCGACGGACGTCGCGGCGCGCGGATTGGACGTCGAACGCATCGGGCACGTGGTCAATTACGATGTGCCTTACGACACCGAGTCCTACGTGCATCGCATCGGGCGCACGGGGCGGGCCGGACGCAAGGGCGAGGCGATCCTGTTCGTGGCACCGCGTGAGCGCAACATGCTGCGCGCCATCGAGCGCGCCACGCGGCAGGTCATCGAGCCGATGAATCTACCGACGGTCGATGCGGTAAACGCCTTGCGTATCGGCAAGTTTAAACAGAAAGTCGTCGAGACCATGGGCGAGGCGGCAACCAGCGCTTTTCGGCC